>JAUCCO010000260.1:0-1504 GCA_034676125.1 Bacteroidia bacterium | reverse complement strand
GCTAATAACATTAAAGTATATACATCAACCCCTAATTTTATGGCTGATGGTAACCCTGCTAATGATACAATAGCTACTAGCTTAAATCCGCCTTTAATTGGTACATACATTGTGGGTGTTGCACCAAGTGATTTTACTTCGGTAAGCGATGCTGCAGATGCAATTGCTGGTCGTGGTATTGGTGGATCTGTTATCTTTAACATTAAAACAGGCACTTACAATGGACAAGTTTTATTAACCCAAGCAACTGGCGCTAGTGCGGCTAACACTGTTACATTTAAATCGCAAGCAAACAATGCCGACTCGGTTATTATTGCAAGTAATGCCAATTATGTGGTTAGATTTGGTAACAATGCAAACCATTATATTTTTGATAAGGTAAGCATTAACCAAACCAATAATACAAGTAGTGGTTATACCTTATTGTTAGACAACAACTGTAATTTTGATACCATTAGAAACTGTAAAATTAGTGCTCCTATGTATGATGGTGCTACTGTTACTGCTTCTCATTATACCTTATACACTACAGCATATACGGGTAATGGCTTGGCTATAATAGATAATGCTTTTGATGGCTCTTATTATGGTATTAGGTTATATGGTTCTTCAAGAACAGCTTATCACAGTAATTCTGTAGTTAGTGGTAACACCTTCACCAATTTTTATTACTCTCCTTTATATTACAATTATTACAGTGTAGGTGCTAAAATTACTAACAATACTTTTATACAACCAGCTGGAGGTACTACTACAAACTATATGTATAATTATTATTGCGACTCTGCATTTACATACACAAACAATGTTTGGCAGGGTAACTCTAGTAAAACAATTTATTTGTACATGTATTACAGTAATAATGAACCTAACAATAAATCAATAATTGCTAATAACCGTTTTTCTGGTAGTGCTTCTGCCTACATTTATACTGGCCAAACTGGTACAAACAACCAAGATATTGTACACAATAGTTTCTCAACTGGTAACGGTTATTTTTATGTAGGATATGTAACTACATTACAGCCTAGCTTCCGTGTAATGAACAACGTATTTAGTGCTACTGGTGCTTATGCTTACTACTTTAGCGCTGCCCCTAGTTCATTATACATGACTTCTGATTACAATTTGGTTTCAACAACAGGAACTACACCATACTATGCAGTATCTGCACGTTCGTTACCAGATATGAGAACAACTTACCAAGGTTTAGAGCGTAACTCAATTAACTACAGGGCAGCATTTACTTCAGCTACTAACTTAACACCAAATGCGGCAGACTCTGCAGTGTGGGCTATTAATGGCAGAGGTACACAATTAGGTTATACAATAAATGATGTAAACAATGTTGCTCGTCCGCAAACGCCTGCTGCTGGAGTTCCAGATTTAGGTGCTTACGAAGTAACGCCTACCTCTATTCCGCCAATGGCTACTGCTGTTCCTGCAACTCCTGTTGCTGGTGGCAGACAAGCATTTTTGTTTGGTACAGACACCGTAGTTACCT
>JAUCCO010000259.1:0-1531 GCA_034676125.1 Bacteroidia bacterium | reverse complement strand
CATTGCCCCCTACGAACCTGGAGCTTTTTATAAACGCGAGTTACCTTGTTTATTATCTGTAATTAATAAAGTAGATGTAACTACACTTGAGACCATAATTATTGATGGATATGTTTATGTAGACAACAATAAAACTGGCGGATTAGGGAAACACCTATACGATAAATTGGAGCAAAAAGTGCCTGTAATAGGTGTAGCCAAAACAGGCTATTTTAATAACCAAAAAACTATTATAAAAGTTAACAGAGGCGAAAGCCAAAAGCCATTGTATGTTTCGGCAGTTGGGTATGATTTAAACAAAGCAGCAACCAATATAAAACACATGCAAGGTAAATACCGCATGCCTAATATACTAAAAACACTCGACCAACTAACCAGAGCTGCTTCATAATGTTAATAGTAAAGCTTTTATTAAAGGTTACACACCGCTCAAAATCCCGAACTCCGTTTCGGGATTTTTTATGCAATATTTTTTAGGTACCACTACTACTAAAATTATGGTACAAAAGAACCAAATTTATTACCGGTGTTTTTTGTAAGTACAAGAAGATAAGAGTATTGTAAATAAGCACACTTTTTTGGGCAATGCGCAAGGCTACCAAGCAATAGCTGTGCAGGCTAATTTTACGTTTAAATAATGCAGCAACACCCTGCGCTTATAACACAAATTAACCACGCACAATAATAGTAACAATATACCATGACCGCTAACGTAGCCCGCAGATATTACCCCCGCCTATCAGAGTTGGTAACCTTGCAAGATTTGCCTGCTTATTTGCAGTTTATACAAACCGGAGCCAATGCCGTGTTTAGCAATTTGCACTACAAAAATTTGCAGTACAGCAAAAGCCCTAAAGGCGATGCCGCTTTTTATAGCCTGGATTTAGTGAGTAGCCAAAAACTGTCGGTACCTATACCCGGTGGTATGGAGTTGGTGCTAAACCCCGATTATGATGTAAACATATCATCAATACCCATTAGCATACAATACCAATGGGGCATATTGGCCTACCTTACCAATTTTAACCTTAAAGGTTTTGATTTTAGTGTGCAATCCATGTACAAACTTGGGCTGCAAGTTTTTCGTATAACCGATGAGGAGTTGATAGGGCATACACTTACACAGTTGGTTAAACCGGTAAATGAAGCCAAACGTTATGTGCAGCTTGTAAATGATTTAAATGCAAAATACGGTACCAATATTTTGGCACCAAACGATGAAAATGAAAGTTTAAAAGAACTGGTAAGCAGAATTGTTACACAGGGTAATTTTCCGGTGCCACTACCTGATGTTATTTACGAAACGTATTTAAATGATGTTGATCAAGCCCTTAAAATACTGAATGTAGAAAGCTTTTTTTCTATTATGATGCCCAATGGTATTGAAGCGTATTTAAAGTCGCTTATTAAACCATCTTTTAAAGCATCGTTAAAATTAAGTGCTGCATTAGAGTTTCCGCGTAGTATTTTGGTACCTGTTTACGATCAAAATGGTAATCATCCCACCAACCCAGCATTAACACCTAACCCC
>JAUCCO010000258.1:0-1624 GCA_034676125.1 Bacteroidia bacterium | reverse complement strand
CCTAATCCGCCAGTTTTATTGTTGTCTACATAAACATATCCATCAATAATTATGGCCTCAAGTGTAGCTATGTTTACCTTATTAATTATAGATAACAAACAAGGTAGCTCGCGTTTATAAAAAGCTCCCGGTTCGTATGGTGCAATGTTCTCCAAATGTGTTTGCATGGTTTGTTGCGGTTCTTCATCATCCCAATTAAACAATACACCCACCGCATTGGCTATACCATTACTAGTATAATATACATCAATGGCTAACAGCACTATTAATCTAAATTATACTTTTGAACATACTTTGCATGAGACTCAGGATCTGTTATTAACCAATGCTCTTTCAATGTTCCATCTAAGTTATATTGATAACACTCTATTTGAGTAAGCCCCACTGTTAGCGTTGAGTCTATTAATTGCCCATTATCTGCATACTCGTTAATCCAACCTAAGCGGCTACCGTTTTTACTTTCTTCTTCGTATTCTATCAATCCATTAGGGTGCCTATCGTACACTACATAACCGGTGTATAATTGGTTATTATGATAAAGTAGTGTATTACCATCATAATCATGACCACCGTGCTCTAAATCACCTAATTCTACCCTTACTTTGTTTGGTTGCTTTAATGCCATAATATTTTAATTTACTTTAATAATATTTATTCCTTTTGTAATAAAAAAACAATCTGCGCACCTTGGCATCAAATCCTTACCAACGTATCTAACGTTACACCCTAATATTTTGGTCAATAAATCATCGCTAATGGTTATGTTTTTGCTTTGCAAATCCCATAAAAGCGCATTAAGTGCACGAGCCTCAGCGTGTATTCCGGGTATATGCCCGGTAAGTTTAATACTGAAATCATCCACTAACCATTTGTTATTAACACGCAATTCCATGTGAGCAATTATTCGTTTTTCGAGCCAAGGGTGTATTTGTTTAGCTGCCCCGTTTTCAAAGTTAAAATAAATAGCCCTAATTTTTTCAATATCAAACATATTACCTGATTTATTAGGATCAATGTCTCTTATCCACACTTCATTTAAAGTGTTTCCAAACTTATCTTTAGGAGCTTTTAGAAACTCCTTGAGTTGTTTGTCATCAATGTTATCACGTAAAAAAATTGTATCCGGAAAATCTTGATGGGAGAAACCAGATTTTAACATAAAACGCTTCATATACTTGTTACTTGCACCCGAATTAACAAGCGTTTCAACCTCTTGCATCACTTTTTCATACAATTTTTTACCATGCAATTGATACTCACTAAACACATCAATTACGTTTGTTAAACGTGGGTAGTTTGCCTGTTTTAACGGTACATATTGTTTTAAATAATTGCGATAAATTGGGACAATTGTAGGGTCGGCAATAAATTTATTAAAGTAGGTAACATTTGAAGGTGGGTACTTAGTAATAAACAACAACTGCTCTTCCTGCGTTAATAAGGCAATTTTGGTGCTTAAGTTTGGATTACTTAAATAAGGTATTGAGTCTGAAATTAGTTTAGGATGATTTCTAAATACCCTAAAAACATCTTCACCAATGTCCCCATATCGATTTAGAAATAACAATTGATTGGCATCGGATAACTCTAGAAACACCTTTTGCGTAGCTAAGTCATTTTGATA
>JAUCCO010000257.1:0-1706 GCA_034676125.1 Bacteroidia bacterium | reverse complement strand
ATATACAATAGATGTAAAGGAACTTAATCCTGCTATTTACTTATTGCGTATTACATCGCAAGGGCAATCAAATACGGTTAAAATTATTAAGCAATAACAATATGAAACGATTTATTCATTTACTGGCTATTTTAGCCTTGATGTTACCTTCACCTATCGCTTATGCTTCACATGTTGTTGGTGGTGATGTAGAGTACGAATGTACAGGCCCACGCAATTGGAAAGTAAGGTTGACAATTTACCGCGATTGTACAGGTGCAACATTGTGTAGTAGCATGTCATGTACACAGACCATGACTGCAAGCCCTAATACCACACTAAATCCGGTAGGTTGTACTGCAACACCCAATCAGGTTAATGTTTCTTTGAGTTTAGTGAAGGTTGAGGATGTAGGCAAAACCTATGTTGATGTATGTGGGAGTTCAGCTAAAAACGGTTGTAACAATTTAGGTCAAGTTGCCCCTGGAGGTAACTCGCCTTCCATTGAAAAATATGTTTTTGAAGGGACTTTAAATTTAAATTCCCCTTCATTAAACAACACAACTTGTAGCTATTGGGATGTTTACTGGACCTTATGTTGCCGAAATGCCAATATATGGAATTTAGCAGGCTCTAGCGGGCAAGATTTTAGAATTGGTGCTACCATTAATATATTTGACAACACAACAAATAACTGTAAAAACAATTCGCCCATACTTAGAAACGAACCAGTTATAAGCATATGCGCAGGACAAGAATATGTGTTAAACGTGGGCGCTGTAGACCCTGATGGGGATGTATTAACTTACGAAATTGCACCTTCGCTTCAAGGTGGCGGAAATCCAGTAAATTACCAACCACCAGGAAGTGCCAATTATCCTTTTCCATTAAACTCTACCAAAGCACCACATATCTATTATCCTCAACCAAATGGGCCATATGTAATTATTGATTCTACAACTGGAGACATTAGCTTTAATGCATTAAATAACACAGCAGGTTATATTTATGGCAACTTAAATTTAACCATTAAACAATGGAGATATGATAACAATGGCAACAGAATACTTTTGGGTAAAACCCAACGCGATATGCAAGTTTATACCATTAATTGTGGTAGCAATAATTTACCAAAAATAACCACTATTCCATCAAACATTAACAACCAACCCATTTTACATTATTCTATTTATGCTGGAGACTCGTTAAGCTTTACTATTATAGCTAAAGATACAGATGCCTATACTACAATACCAAGATTTGATACAACTTACATGAGTTGGGACCAAGGCGTTGTAAAGCCTGGCAAACTATTATTTAAGCCTAACTACACTGTTGACTCTCTCTCACCACAACCGAGGGAAGATGCTTGGCAATTTAGCTGGAAAACAGATGAAGGTGACACCAGTGCAATACCCTATTATTTTAGTGTAACAGCACGCGATAATTTTTGCCCTAACGTGGGTCGCACCACACAAACTTTTAGCATTCAAGTTAACGCCAACCGTGCGCCTATAATTAGTTCGTTTAGTCCGCAAATTGGTGTCGATGATGATGTGATAACTATTTATGGAAACAACTTTTCAAACACAACTGCTGTTACATTTGGTGATGTAGCTGCTAAGCATTTTAGTGTAATTACACCTTCAATTATTTTTGCTAATGTTGATACAGGTGCTACTGGTGCTGTTAAGGTTGTTACACCAAAAGGAACGGCTTTACTTAAT
>JAUCCO010000256.1:0-1853 GCA_034676125.1 Bacteroidia bacterium | reverse complement strand
ATACGGTATCTATGCCTTTATCGTATGCAAAGGCTGCAATAGGGGGTGCTAAAAAAGGATTGCCTGCAACAGAAGTAGAGTATTCAACTTCTAAAAATGCGCGTTGAGCTATAATAGCATCATTGTAAGCACGGTGGTACATAAAAGTATTGGAACCACCTGTTTGCACAAAGCCCACAGCAAACCAACCTTGAGGAATCCTTGAAAGTATTTCTGGGTATGATAAATTATTAAATATGCCTACACGCCATTGGTATACATTACCACCATATACATAAGTAGTATTGTATGATGGAGATGTTGATGTTCTTGCACTAATAGCTGTATTTACCGAAGTAACTGGATCAACATTACCCAATCCATATATAGAGGCTATTTTATCAGGAGATGCGGTTGTTGTATAATGATAACCATGATAACTTGCATCTACAACAGAGGTTATACCTGTAGCAGCCAAAGTTGCAATATCAAACTTCGCCCATGAAATATGTCCTACACCAGCTAAACGCATAATTCCAGATGACTTTCCCGATGTTGGACCTTGCATGTAACCTGTGGTCATTGCCACGTTAAATGGATCAAAAGTTACGGTAGGATCCAGGTGCAATGGATAAACACGATTTTTATCTGTTAACCATTTGAAATCAAAAAATGTGGTTAATTCAATTTTATTGTTTGATAGTGGAACAAAAGTTATCAAGCCTTCGTTCATATCACCTTCTGTTTTTATGGTTTCTTGATAAGCAACTGGTGCTTGATAATTAGCACGCCAAATACCTTGCGCATCATATAAATTAACACTGTTGTTTTCTAACTTAACTGCCCAACCTGTGGGATATTCAATAACGTCTTTTATTGCTATGTATTTAGTTTTAGTAGGAGCCAATTTTAGCAACGATGGGTTGTTTAATATTAAATCTGATTTACGTCCGTCTGACAATTGTGAATACTTTTGGCTAACACCATTGATATTAGATGAGTAGACAATACTGTTAGATTGAACTTGCTCAGCACCAAATGCTAATTCTACCTTTTTTAATAATGATATATTGGCATCAACAAAATAAACACCTTTAAACCCTTCATTAATCTCAGCTCCATGCAGGATGGTCTTAATGTTATTATTACCAAGCTGTTTTGGATAATACGACTTAAAATTGTTTGTTGTATTTTGATAATAATCTCTTAATGAATTGCTAGATAGGATATTGTTATCAATTTCTTTCCACTCAAAACCTTCTTTGTAATGAATTGAAGAAACTGAAAAATAGGCCTTGTATCTATCTTCATTTAATAAATAATGTTTTGCTGTTCTTGACCTCAGCCCTATAACCTCTTGAGCAGTTGAAACCTCATCGCTCCAAGGATAAGTTATATTACTAGTAACCTCTTGTGCAAATAAAAACTGAAAAGGAAGTAAAATTAAAATTGAAAGTAGTTGTCTTAATTTCATACTGATTAAATATTATTTATTCAAAATTAATACTATTTTAATCAATTACTACAATTTTTTAATTTAGCTTTAATATTAGGGTTTATTTATGAAGGCAGTTCAAGTGTTGCTTAGAAGAATTCATTCGTAGCTGGTTAAGTACAATTGGGCTTATTTATTAAGAAATAAAAAAAGCGGATAGGCTATACCCATCCGCTTTTAATTGAATACTATTTCTTATCTACTTTATATAGACTCTTTGGGTAAACTGTTTACCGATATTTTTAACTTGTAACATATACACTCCAGCTGATAATCCTTGTATATTTAAGGTTGCTTTATTGCCAATCATTTCAATGGTTTGGCTATGTACTTTTGCTCCTAAAATGTTGTATAAAACTACCTCTGTTTTACCTGTTAA
>JAUCCO010000255.1:0-1863 GCA_034676125.1 Bacteroidia bacterium | reverse complement strand
ATATATGAGAGCCGTATTTTTTCGGCAAATTTATTGGCCACGGCATTATCACAAAACAAACACCATGTAGAAACTTATTTATCGGCCTCGGCAATTGGTATTTATGGAAATAACACCCATTTAAACACCACTGAAAATGTACCAGCAACTGGAAATTTTTTAGCCCAAGTTTGTAAAGATTGGGAAACGGCTGCCAATAAAATAAGCGACTTAGGTATTAGAACGGGTATTGTAAGAGTAGGCGTGGTTTTGGCTAAAGATGGCGGATTTATTGAAGAGGTTTCAAAACCAATAAAAATGTTTGTAGGTGCGGCTTTAGGCAATGGCCAACAACAAACCAGTTGGATACATATTGATGATTTGTGTAGGATATTTTTACATTTAATAACCCACAAAAATTTAAGTGGAGTGTATAATGGCGTAGCCCCAAACCCCGAAACCAATTTAAAATTAACGCAATTATTGGCCAAACAACTGCATAAACCGCTACTATTACCCAATGCCCCTGCCTTTATTATTAAGTTATTGTTTGGCCAAATGGGTACAATGTTATTGGGCAGTCAGCATGTTTCGGCCAAAAAAATTATGGATAGTGGATTTACGTTTAAATTTAGCCATGCCGACTTAGCCATTAGCGATATTTTAAAATAACACGCTAAATTATATAAGCAATAAGTGTTTTGTAGCTATAGTATAGCAATAAAATAAGGCACTTTTCGTAATAATACCTCATATTTGCGCTAAGTTGAAAACAATACATTACATATTTATTATTGCTGCGGTATTTTTTAGCGGCATTTTTAATGCTTGCAAACTTCAAGATGATTTTACCACAGATGCGTCTGCAAAGCTTACGTTTTCGGTTGATACTATTATGTTTGATACTATTTTTTCGCAGTTAGATTCAAACGGAAACAGGCCAATATCTGTTACCAAACAATTGCGTATTACCAACCCAAATAGCAATGGTGTAAAAACCAATATTAGACTAGCTGGCAATAGTAATAATATATTTAAACTAAACATTGATGGGCAAAGTGTAAACCAAATTTATGGTAAAGAAATTTATGCCAAAGACAGTTTAATTATTTTTATTCAATGTTACATTTCTTCTAGTAGCCAAAACCTTCCTTTTATTGTAACCGACCAAATAATATTTGAAACCAACGGTAACCAACAAGATGTAGACTTGGTAGCATGGGGTCAAGATGCAAATTATTTATTTGATACAGTTTTAGATTGCACTATAAACAATTTACGTTGGACGGCAGATAAACCTTATGTAATTTACGAAAGTGTTTTAGTTCCCGAAGGTTGTACTTTAACAATAGATGCTGGTGCCAGAATTCATTCATTTAATAAATCGACTTTGTTTGTTGCAGGTACTTTAATTGTAAATGGCACGGCAAATAATCCAGTAATTTTTGAAGGCACAAGGCTTGATGCAGAATACAAAGAATTAAGTAACCAATGGACTGGCTTACGTTTTTTACCGCGTAGCAAAGACAATATAATTACTGGTGCCATAATCAGAAACGGATCTATTGGTATTGAAGTAGACTCGCAATCGGTAAACGGTAATCCAAATTTAACCATTACACAAAGTCAAATTTATAATATGGCAGCAGTTGGCATTGTTGGATATTCATCGCATATAGTAGCGGCCAATAATTTAATAACCGATTGTGGCCAATTTGGATTTTTTGGTGCTTTAGGTGGCAAATACCAATTGGTGCATAATACCATAGCAGCTTATAACACAAAATTTAACCGCCAAAATCCTATTGTGGTGTTTGATAATTCGCCATTTACAGATAAAGATGGCAATGTTGTAGCTAAGTATAATTTAAGTTTTGAGTTGGT
>JAUCCO010000254.1:0-2014 GCA_034676125.1 Bacteroidia bacterium | reverse complement strand
TTATAGTTGGTTGGGTTATAAAAAACAGCACCACGGTAAACTAAGCTTCCAGTTGTGGTATTGGTAGCGTTCCAATATTGGTTGTAGTTTACGTTGGTACCAGTTGGGCTTGCGGCTAAATACATTGGTGTGTATGAGCCATTGGTTACTACAAAAATATTGTTTTTAACAACAGTGGCTGTAGAAGTATTATTAGAGAAACAAGTATATGAGGTTGAAGTCCCAGCTCCACTCATAACTACCGTATTGTTAAATACATTGGTTTTGTTAGCAGCAGGGTTGTACACGTAAATGCCATAGTATCCAGGATAGGTAGTACCTTGGCTGTTACCATTAACTACGTTATTAGCTACTAAAGTAGGGCCCGCAGTTGATGCAGACATAGAGTAATAGCAATAAATACCATATCCACCAAAACCATTTATTTTATTACGGGTTATTTGGCTCGAAACACCAATGGTAGCATTTTGGTTGTAATAAAAATATAAACCATAATAACCGTAGTTTTGACCTTGCATGTTAATGGTGTTGTTATCAACAATAACTGGGTTGTATTGGTAAGCAATGTAAGCACCATAATAGTTTATGTTGTTTAATACATTATTTGAAAATACGTTATTCTTGTTATAAGATGAATTTGAAGCACCATAAAATGCAATACCGTAACCGTTTCCTGTTATGGTGTTACTATCAATTAAGATTGAATCAGCACGAATGGCAGAAATTCCAGTAGCGCCAGCAGTACCTGTAAAAATAATACCGTAACCAGTGCTTGAAGTTCCAGTTAAAATTGGCAAATTCATAACACAGTTAATAATTTTAACACCTGTACCTTCATTTGATGTAGCAGTTCCAACCACACCCACACCAGAACTTTGTCCTGTATTAGTATTGTTAATGGTTAAATCTCTAACGGTAATATAGCTTGCTTGGTCAATTAAAAATGCAGCGGATCCTACATTGGCATTAATAATACAAGTTGTTTTGTTGCTACCTTTAAATGTAATTGTATTGGTTGCATTAGTACCTAAAACAGGCCCATCTATTTTAACTTGTCCGTTGTAAGTTCCTGGTCTAATATCAAACACAACTGGGCCTGATACACCGTTTGATAATGCACCTGCTGCAATAGCAATAGTAGCAAAATCAGGGTTAGTACCACCTACAGTATACGTACCACTTAAAGGAGTATAAAACGCATCATAAATGGTGTCGTTACTTGCATCAACATCAGTTAACGAATTAGGACCGCTTGTGTATGCTTTAATTATATTAACAGCACCTAAAGTAATTTGGTTAGTGCTGGTAAATATTGCAGTATCTGCATCACAAGGTACAATTGTTTTGGTACTCATTAATTGCGTAACTGGTGTTCCACCATTTAATTTGTAGCTTGCATTGTATGAATACACGATGTTGTTGCCAATATTTTTTACTACAAACGATAAATCTTGCGCACCCGCAGTAATTGGAGCTACAGGGTTTAATAAAGCAGTAACAGCAAGGTTATTTGCCAAACCACCACTAAACTCGTATGCACCCAAATTTGGTGTAGTTAAGCTACGGGTATTGCCATTAATATCTGTTGTTACATCAGCAGATAAATCAACACCATATCCATTACAACCATCCGTTAAAGCATAGTTACCCGGTAGGGTTGTAGCATTAATAAACGATGGGTTGGTGTTGTATGATGAATCTCCACCTCTTGTGCTGGTGTTAAAATTAGTTGGGTTGTAAAATGCACCACGGTAAACTAAATTTCCGGTTGATGTATTAGTAGCATTCCAATATAAATTATAATTAATGTTATTACCAACTGGGTTTGTAGCAAAGTAAGCCGGAGTACTTGCACCACTATAAACTGCAAAAATATTGTTTTTTACGTTTAAACTAGTTGAACCTGTGTTGTAAAATGCACTCGAAGTTGTAGAAGTTTGAACACCATTCATAGCAACTGTATTGTAATATACATTTGCACGACAAGCGGCATTATTGTTGTATAAATAAATAC
>JAUCCO010000253.1:0-2028 GCA_034676125.1 Bacteroidia bacterium | reverse complement strand
ATCATGGACATTTTGCAAAAACTAAACTTGCTGACCTAAAATGGACAAGTCAGGAAAAATGTGGTTGTTTCGTATTGAAACAACCACATTTTACTAAAGGTATCTATTCGAATTTTGATTATTCGATTTTGATACGAGTTAACCTTAACAATTATTTGTTTGTTTTAACTAAACGCAATGTTTTAACATTTTCGCCTTGTGTAATTTTAACAATGTACATACCTTCTGCAAAGCTTGCACCCATTTCTTCGTTAAGGGTTGATGAAGTTACATTTCTACTTTCAATTAGCTTGCCACTTAAGTCATATACATCTATGCTAAATGCATCTGATGATGAACTAAACAAACGAACATTAAATGTATTTACAGCAGGATTAGGATAAATAGTTACATCAAAGTATGTTTTAATCAACCCACTTTCATCAGCAATAAATGCTGATTTAAAGTTATTGTTACTACAAACAGTGTTGGTGTTCCAATAAAAGTTTACATAATCTTCGGCTTTCACTTCATCGCCAATGTATAAACCTTTCATTGTAGTTGGTGTACTGCTTTTGCCTTTTATCTTTATTTCATCTCGAGAGTAAACATTAGCTTCTACATTAGAGCCTTCAGATACCTCAAACTTATCATCAACATACATGGTAACAAGTACTGAATTCAATTTATTAAAGTCTACATTTTTTTGGAACTTAACATGATTACAAACTTTAATTACTGCACATTGTGCAAAGTTAACATTTGCGCCATCTCCAACTTCTAAGCCTTTCATATAAATACGAGGAGAAGTAAAGGTTACAGTTGCATTTTTGCCTATTACTACTTGTCCCATTATAGAATCTGTAATTGTTACAGTAGCGTTTTGCGCTATGTTTTTATTAGCATTAGGACTATTGTTGTTACTATTGCAGTTACCATTATGGTGAGAATTAGAGCAGCTATTGTGTCCATTGTTACAACCGTTGTTATTATAATAATTACAGCTATTATGGTGTGAATGATTACATTGGTAACCATTGCTGTTGCTATTGCAATATGGATTGCCTAAAAATGGAGGTAAAATACTATATGGAGTTGCTAAATTTATTCTAGTAGATACAATGCTATTTTGCTTAACTTCTATATCTTTTCCTTGCACAAATGTACCAGGAGCACTAACCATCGAGTATTTTTCTATCTCAATTTCGCCACAACTTGATGTTACTCCAACACCACCATTATTTACAACTACATGGTCTTCTAACTCCACTTCATCTCTACCAATAATTACGTATGAAGAAAGTAAATTACTTGCATTATAAGTAACAACTTTGTTTGCGTTAACTGTACAACCATAACTATTTGTAGCAGTTACTGTGTATGTTCCGCTTGCGTATACATAATTGATAGCTGTTGCAGGCCCGTTCATCCAATTGTAGCTTATAGCTGTTGGCGAACTTGCAGTTAATACAATTGCACCACCTTGCGAAAATCCTGGTTGTACACCTTGCGAAATAATTGCAGTTGGTATAGCGCCTACTACATTTACTGATGCTGTTGCTGTTGAACTGTTTCCATTTACATCGGTAACTGTTAAAGTTACTTGGTTGTTTCCAATGTTTGTACAGCTAAACGTGTTTGGCGTTACCGATAAGTTAGCAATGCTGCAATTATCAAATGAACCATTATTAACCATTGCAGCCGTTATGCTTGCTGCACCACTTGCTAAAGTTACAGTTACATTTTGTGCAATAGCTGTAGGTTTGATATTATCTTGAACAGTAACCACCGCATTGGCAGTAGAGCTGTTTCCGTTTACATCAGTAACTGTTAGCACAACATTGTTGTTACCTACGTTAGTGCAGTTAAATGAAGTTTTGCTTAACACAACAGTTGCAATACTGCAATTATCAGTCGATCCATTATTAACAGCCACAGCAGTAGTGCTGGCAATTCCGTTCGAGTCTAACTGAATGATTACATTTTTTGCTTTTGCAGTTGGGTTGATATTATCGTGAACAGTTACCGTTGCAATTGCAATTGAAACGT
>JAUCCO010000252.1:0-2118 GCA_034676125.1 Bacteroidia bacterium | reverse complement strand
CCTTAATAAATGGCAAGTATTACACCTAAGACGAATTTCTGGCCATTAACATTACCAATTATGAGTTAAAGAAAACCTTAGACAGTAGAGGAAGTGGTGAGTTTACATCTGCATTAGTTATTGCATTTGGTAAAACTTTAAAATCCGGTAAAATGAATATTCCTCTAAATTTTTGGGCTAGCATACCTACCCAAGATGGTTTTAGAATTGGTGTTTCTGTTGGCTATAATTCTAAGAAATAAAATAGTAATTATTTTTACTCTTCTCAATTAAAAAAACGAAGGCTGCCAGATTTGGCAGCCTTGTTTTATTTGGGGGAATATAAGCACTAAACGGGGTAATTAAAGTGCAGTAAGTGTAATTAGTAGAAGGGTTATTGCGAAATTTTGACAAATCAACAACTGGGTTTTCCCTTCTATTAAATATTCCAACTTAATTATTGTTGGTTAGTTTTATTTTTCATCACATCAGTTTATTTAGTGTTAAACTTCAGGTACAAAATTGGTAGTTGTGTGCGGTTTTGGCAATACCTACTTGTAGGTATATTTTAATGTGGAATTAAATCATCAAATAAGTTTTTAAAGAACAAGGTATATACTCTTATTTTGTCAACTTGGCTTAATTACCAATTATTTACGCTGTTTATTTCTGCTTTTTGCGCCAACATTTCATTACTTATCAACCTTTAGCGTCATAATTGCTTCAAAAATAGTTTTGGACTTAATGTTGATGCCTAAACGATAACTACAAAAAATATAATTATTAATAGCAAAAAGTATAAAAATGGACTTTAAAAACTTTACCATCAAATCGCAAGAAGCCATTCAGCAAGCACAGCAAATTGCTACTGAAAACGGTAATCAGTCGATAGAAACAGGCCATATATTAAAGGGCTTGTTAGAGACTGATGAAAATATCATTTCCTTTTTACTTAAAAAACTAAACGCAAATCCTGCTCGCATCGAACAAGCTTTAGACGCCATGATAAAAGGTTATCCAAAAGTATCGGGTAACAGCAGTCAGTATTTAAGCAATGCATCAAACCAAGCCCTTGCAAAAGCACAAGGTTTATTAAAAGAGTTTGGCGATGAGTTTGTATCAGTTGAGCACTTGTTAATTGGATTACTTTTAGCAGGCGATAACACCTCTGCTTTATTAAAAGATTCGGGTATAAACGAGAAGGATTTAAAAGCGGCAATTAAAGAATTACGTGGTGGCAATAAAGTTACCTCACAAAATGCCGAAGCACAATATAACTCGTTAAATAAGTATGCTAAAAATTTAAACGAATTAGCAAAAGCTGGTAAGCTCGACCCTGTAATTGGCCGCGATGAAGAGATAAGACGTGTACTACAAATTTTATCTCGTAGAACAAAAAATAATCCAATACTTATTGGCGAACCTGGTGTTGGTAAAACAGCTATAGCCGAAGGTTTAGCACACAGAATTGTAAGTGGTGATGTGCCCGAAAACTTAAAATCAAAACTTATTTTCTCGTTAGATATGGGTGCATTAATTGCTGGTGCAAAATATAAAGGCGAGTTTGAAGAGCGTTTAAAAGCTGTTGTAAAAGAAGTGATTGATAGCGATGGCGAACTTATTTTATTTATTGACGAGATACATACCTTAGTTGGTGCTGGTGGAGGTGGAGAAGGTGCTATGGATGCTGCTAATATCCTAAAACCTGCATTAGCTCGTGGCGAGTTACGTGCAATTGGTGCAACAACTTTAGCCGAGTATCAACGCTACATCGAAAAAGATAAAGCATTAGAAAGACGTTTCCAAAAAGTATATGTTGATGAACCTGATACTGAAAGTGCCATTTCAATTTTACGTGGCTTAAAAGAGCGTTACGAAGTGCATCATAAAGTGCGTATAAAAGATGAAGCAATTATTGCCGCTGTAGAACTTTCGCAACGTTACATCAGCGATCGTTTTTTGCCAGATAAAGCTATTGATTTAATGGATGAGGCTGCTGCAAAATTACGTTTAGAGATTGATTCCGTTCCTGAAGAAATTGATCAATTGGAGCGTAGAATTATGCAATTAGAAATTGAACGTGAAGCCATAAAACGTGAAGGCGATAACGATAAAATTAAAGCCTTAAGCGAAGAAATT
>JAUCCO010000251.1:0-2125 GCA_034676125.1 Bacteroidia bacterium | reverse complement strand
ATCGTGCCCAAGTGTTGGTAAAACAACACAATCGTTTAGTATATTGGTAAAACAAGCTCAAAAATTTAGTAGCACTAAAACTGCAATGCCATGCGGTACTTTTGTTTACAAACTTTACAAAACCCAAGCTGGTACAACAATTAACTCTGCTACATTTCAAATAACTACTTCGCCAAACGATAAAAGTTTTAGCAATGGCACAAGAAATATTCCTGCAATCATTACCAATCCAATTGCGGCATTGGGTGATACTTTAAATCAACCAAGATTAATGCTTACTGATACGTTTAGGTATATTCAACCAGGTAAATATTACACAAGATTGCATTATACTATTGGCTCTCAAAATTATATATCGCCTTTTGTAGATAGCATAGAGGTTGGTAACAATTTAGCACAATCATATATATTGGCAAATAAGCCAACTAGCTTTTGTAAAGGTGATAGTGTTTTACTTTCGGCACAATACACCCATGCAGCATATAAATACCAATGGATGTTAAATAACGTAAACTTAACCAATGCTACCAAAAGTAATTTAAAAGTAGATTCAATAGCTGGTGCTTACAGTTTAATAGTAACCGATACAACATTAAACTGTATCAATAATTCTAATCCTATTACCGTTCAGGTAAATCCATATCCAGTTGCCAATTTCTATACTGCACGAAACTGCATATTTACAGGTAAAGAACAAATATTTTACGACATAAGCACAATTTCGTCTGGCTCTAAATCGAGTACTTGGAAATTTGGCGATAACTATATAGAATATGGCAGTTCAATTTATAAAACATTTAATAGTAAAGGCACTATTGATATAAAGTTAGTTTCAACAAGCAACTTTGGATGTAAGGATTCTATTATTAAAACATACATAATTGATACTTCTATGCAATTTGCATACTTACCTAGCAGTTCAATTTGTGATAAAGACTCCGCACTTCTATCATTACCTTTATTACCTAATTATAACTACCGTTGGTTAAAAACATCAACCCCAATAGAAGGTGCAAACTTAAACACTTACGCGGCAACTACAGCTGGTAATTACCGTGCTATATATACCAATTTAACCAATAACTGTTTTGACACAACTAGCTATCAATCTATAACAATAATCGCTAGGCCTATTCCTGTTCCCGTATTATCTCCAACCAACTTATGTATAAATAATGGCTCATTATACTATAATGATCAAACTGCCAATTCGGGAAATATAACTCGTAAATGGAGTTTTGGTGATAGCACTTTTTCAACCAACTTATTTGGCAATAAATTATATACTAAAGTTGGGTCGTATGAGGTAAAATTGGTTGTATCTAATTCAAACGGTTGTAAAGATTCTTTAACCAAAATAGTAAATGTAAATAATCCTCCAGTAGCAAATATTAGCGCAAACTCAGATACTATTTTTTGTGAAGGAAATACCATACAACTAAGTAATATTTACTACCCTAATGCAACTTATTATTGGTACAGAAATAACCAACTAATAAACAATGCAGATACAAATAATTTAACCGTAACATTAAGCGGAAGTTATAAGTTAATTATTGATAATGGTGGAATATGCAGGGACACTTCAAATATTATTACGGTGCAAGTTTATCCTAAACCAAAGGCAGAATTTACGCTAAATGGTTCTATACAATCAATTACTAATTTATGCAGTAATAGTGGTTTAATATTTAATGATAGTTCCACCATTCAATCGGGTAGTTTTACTCGCTTATGGAGTTTTGGTGATGGAACAACAGCAAACAACAAATCAGGAAACAAATTGTACAATGGTGTAGGTTCGTATACTATTAAATTAATACTTACAAGCAATAATCAATGCGCTGATTCCTTAAGCAAAACAATAAATATAAATAGCGCCCCTATAGCAAATATAAGCGCAAGTTCTAGTACCAGTTTTTGTGAAGGGAAATTGGTAAACCTAAGTAACAATATATACCCTAATGCAACCTATTATTGGTACAGAAACAACCAACTAATAAACAATGTAGATACTAACAATTTAAGCATAACTTTAGGTGGAAGCTATAAGCTTATTATTGATAATGGACAAAACTGTAAAGACACTTCTAATACAATTACAGTTCAAGTGTATCCTAAACCT
>JAUCCO010000250.1:0-2147 GCA_034676125.1 Bacteroidia bacterium | reverse complement strand
AGGAATTAGCGTGAGTAGTTAGGGGCATGGTAACCCAAAAGTAAAACAAGCCATAAAAAACCAAGTTGATAAATACATGCACTTAATGGTGTATGGCGAGTATGTGCAATCTCCACAAGTTCAATTGGCTCAAAAATTAACGTCACTTTTACCAGATTCATTAAACACGGTATACTTTGTAAACTCGGGTGCCGAAGCTACTGATGGAGCTTTAAAACTTGCCAAACGAGTAACCAAACGTTCGCAAATTATTGCTTTTAAAAATGCTTATCACGGTAGCACACATGCTGCATTAAGTTTAAATAGCGAAGAGGAATATAAAAATGCATTTAGACCATTGTTACCCGATGTACATTTTTTAAATAATGGAAATTTTGATGAGTTAGATCAAATTACATCTAAAACGGCTTGTGTTATTATTGAAGTTGTAAGAGGCGAAGCTGGTTATTTACCAACTGATGAAACATTTTTAAAAGCCTTACGCAAAAAATGCAATGAGCATTGTGTACTTTTAATTTTTGATGAAATACAAACAGGCATTGGCCGCACTGGTAAATTATTTGCGTTTGAACACAGCGGTGTTATTCCAGATATTTTATTGTTAGGCAAAGCACTTGGAGCAGGTATGCCAATGGGCGCTTTTGTGGCTTCGCATAATATGATGATGACATTGGCCGAAAACCCAATACTCGGGCATATCACTACTTTTGGTGGCCACCCGGTTTGTTGCGCTGCTGCGTTAGCCGGACTTGAAGAAATTACAGATTCAACCTACATAGAAGAGGTGGATCAAAAAGAAAAATTATTTAGGGAATTGTTGGTGCATCCAGCCATAAAAAAAATAAATGGAAAAGGATTGATGTTAGCTTTAGAGTTAGAAAGTTTTGAGTTTAATAAAAAGGTAATTGACGGCTGCATTGCAGATGGATTAATTACCGATTGGTTTTTGTTTGCAACTAATAGTATGCGTATTGCACCGCCTCTAATTATAACTAATGATGAAATAAAAGCAGCTTGTAAGATAATAATCCAAAATTTAAATTAATTTAGCAGGTAATTAAACCTTTGGCATTAAGCAACATAATACCCAACACAAAACCAAAAATAAAATGAAAAACATAACATTTGTATGCTTAATTATATTATTAAGTATTACCACTTCTTGCAGAAAGATGGATGATGAATCTAATGATGCAGACACTGAAACGGCAAAGGATTGTTATTTAATGGAAACCAACATAAATGATGCCCTTAACCAAGTAGACTTAGCAGCAAGCAATAATAATTTAGGCAAAGCAGGCCCAACAATTACTTTTGATACAAGTGTAATGCCACACACCATGGTAATTAATTATGGCGAAATTACTTTATGTAATGATGGCAAAACTAGGGCAGGTAAATTATTGGTTACATTTACTGGCAGATACAGAAACGCAGGAACAGTAATTACCATCACCCCCGACTCGTTTTATCAAAATGGAAACAAGCTAGAAGGGCTCAAAACAATTACCAACAATGGCAGGAATACAAGTGGTAACCTTAATTACACCATATCAACAAGTATGTCTAAATTAACCACCAAAGACAACAAAACCAGTATACATTCATCAACACGTAACCGAGAGTGGATTGCAGGAGAAAATACAAATGCAGTATCCGATGATGTTTATAAAATTACAGGTAATGCATCAGGCACAAATAATAAAGGCCTAACTTACACAGCCGATATTACAGTTCCTTTAATTATTGATTTTAGTTGTGCATACCGTATTACAGGTGGCACATTAGAAATTAAGCCTCAAAACAAACTACTTCGCACTGTTAATTATGGAACAGGCGCTTGTGATAACAGTTTTGAAGTAAAGATTGGAAAGAAAAGCTATACAGTTTATAAATAATAATCAATAATAATCAATAATAAACAAAGCCACATAAATGAGTTATTTTTCATTTATGTGGCTTTTCTATTTCTTGGCAATTTCAAAATCCTAATTCCAAGAAATATCCTCGGGCGAGTTGGCCATATAGGCAAAATCTTCACCCAACAATTTTACCACATTGCCCCACATATTTTCCATGTCTTCATCAAAAATAATTTGACTATCGGCAGTGGCCACCCACCAAGCCTTTTCTTCTACTTCTTCATT
>JAUCCO010000249.1:0-2162 GCA_034676125.1 Bacteroidia bacterium | reverse complement strand
ATGGTAATGTAAGTGATACCGTAGAACGTACCATACAAGTAGAGGTAAACCAAGTTGGACCAAAAGTAATTTTAGTTGGCCCAGATACTATAACATTAGAAGCAAGAACAGATAGTTATACAGAGTTGGGTGCAATTGCTATTGATAACGTAGGAGATACTATAAGTGATAGGATTATAAGATTAGGTAGAGTAGATACAGCTTATGTTGGAACATATTATGTAAACTATAGTGTACGAGACGCATTTGGGTTTACCGGAGAGAAAACACGTGTAGTGCGTGTT
Organism: Bacteroidia bacterium; assembly: GCA_034676125.1. Lineage (GTDB taxonomy): Bacteria > Bacteroidota > Bacteroidia > UKL13-3 > UKL13-3 > UBA6183. The sequence continues at coordinate 1,878 of JAUCCO010000249.1, read as the reverse complement.
AGAAAAACTTCATTGCCAAGCATTGAACCGCTTTCTGGAGCAGGTAAAATAGTAAAACACCAAGTAAATACACCATACACTTTAGGTTTGGGCTTAAAGCCGCTAGATCGTTATTTCTCAATAGACCAACTAACAATTACGCAAACAGGAGCACCAAATGTAGCGGTACCGGGCAGTTATTTTATACAAGTAACAATTTGCGACCCAATAGGTAACTGTAGTGCACCAACACAAATACAAATAGATGTGCAAGATACCATAGCACCTATGTTAGGCTTAAAAGGTGCAAATCCACTAATAGTTGATGTGTACAATGCCAATTATGAAGATCCAGGTATTTCTGCACAAGACAATTATAATTCGGAGAATAGTTTAATTATAATTGTGGATAATCGTGTAAACACAAATAAGTTGGGTACATACAGTATTAAATATACGGTACGTGATGGATCTGGCAATACAAGTGAAATTATAAGAGATGTAAAAGTAGTGGACCGCGTAGCACCAGTAATAGAAGTATTGGGTGAAAATCCTTTTGAATTAGTATGGAATGATACTTTTGATATGGCTAATGAAATACGTATAACAGACAATTACTATTCTAGTGAAGATTTAATGCCAATGGTTCAAAAAACTACCACACTAAGTGTAGATCCTAATACCGGTAAATATTATGGCGGCAATAGAGGATGGAAAAATATTACTTATCAAGTTACGGATTCTTCAGGTAATGTTTCAAGTCAATGGACTCGATTAGTACGAGTAGAGTTTAGAACAGCATTAAACGAATTGGAATCAAATCAATTATTAGCAGTATATCCAAATCCAAGTAATGGTGTATTTACCATCAATACTAAAGAAACCTTAACAGGTAAAATTGATGTGGTTTTATATAATATACTAGGAGCAAAAGTTTATTCGGAAACTATTGAGATGACTAGTAATAAGGCCACTATTAGCGTGAAAGGGCTATCAACTGGAGTTTATATGTTACAATTGATTAGTAATGACAAACAATTTAACAGTAGGTTATATATTAAATAGATGGAATGTTCAAACGAATCATTTTATATTTTGAATGATTCGTTTGAATATACTGTAGATATAAAAAGAAATTTTATTACACAACAACAAACTATCACTAACACTAATTTTAGATTATGGGAAAACGAATACTTTACCTACTAGCTTTTTACCTACTCCCGCTTAGTTCTATTCTTGCACAAACTAATATAGCTCCTCAAGCTACTGTAACTGGAAGTAGTTGTCTAGTTGGAGGGTGTGGTACTATGAATGATTTAATATTCGGCACATGTGGTACACAGCTAATGTACATACCAACTTCAAGTCCGGCTTCTTTAACTCCTGGCGTTAATTGGTTAGAGTGGAACTTTACTGGTACGCCCAAAAATATTGGTAGGTTGGTTATTCATCATGCTGCAATCAATACTAGATTTCTGTCTGGAGCTTTAATTCAAACATGGAATGGTACCGCTTGGGTAAATCACCATACATTTTCAGCGCTACCCGTTACCAACTGTATTAACTCAGTTGAGTTCCCTGTAATGACTACACTTCGTTTTAGAATTACCTCTTTTGTTGTGGGAGGTACTCAAACCTCTAACCCTCACTTTAGAGAGATTGAAATAATTGATACAACATTAAATAATGGCCCCGGAGGCAATCCATTTTTAGCACCTCCAATAGCAGCATTTGCTTATGATAAAGGCATAGACACCGTATGGGTAAATAGCCCTTATGCATTTGTAAATAACTCAACAGGCGATAGCGCAGCATACTGGCGTGTAGAAGGCCAACCAGGTGCAAACAAATGTGTGCCTGATTATAATAAATGTTACCACCAAATAAGCAATAACG
>JAUCCO010000248.1:0-2171 GCA_034676125.1 Bacteroidia bacterium | reverse complement strand
TTAATACGTAATTCTTATTTCAACATTTATTTTTCAATAATCAGCGGAGCTAATTTCGACATTAGATTTTCGAATTTTATTTTTCATCTCAGCACCATATTTCAATATTCATATTTAAATATTTATATTGCACAGGCATAAATTATTTAACTAAGCAACAACTAAGAACTTAACTAAAAGCATGAAAGTAATTCGCTTTGAAAGTGGCGCTATTCAGGATAAAATATTCTGGAAAACCCTTCGTAAAAACGTTCAACAATATTTTGCTTCAAATAATATCTCTCCAAAAGGTAATTTTAGTATGGTGCTAAAATCGGTTGCCATGTTGGTAATGTACATTTTGCCTTTGGTAATTATTTTAATTTATACTCCAAATGTTTGGCTGGTGTTAGCACTTACTGTAGTAATGGGTTTGGGCAAAGCTGGTATTGGCATGAGTGTGATGCACGATGCTATTCATGGATCTTATTCTGATAAAAAGTGGGTGAACAAATTAATGGGTTCTACCATTTATTTACTGGGTGTAAATGTGTTTAATTGGAAAATACAACACAATATATTTCATCATGCCTATACCAATATTGAAGGCTTAGACGAAGACATAAAAAACAGGTGGATTATTAGACTTAGCGAACATTCTGTATTTAAAAATATCAATAAATACCAGCACGTTTATTCGTTTGTGTTGTATGGCTTAATGTCTTTATCTATGCTAGTTGGCGGTGTTTTTAAGCTAATTAGTTACAACAAAACTGGCATTACCAAAAAGTACAACGTAAACCCTACTTACGAGTTAACTAAAACCATTTTGGTAAAGTTATTATACCTATTTGTTATGATTGGCTTACCCCTTTTGCTAACTCCATACACTTGGTGGCAAGTACTTATTGGCTTTATGACCATGCATTGGGTAACCGGATTTATATTGTCTGTTATTTTTCAGATGGCACATATTGTTGAAGAAGCACAACAACCCACCATAAACGAACATGGTGTAACCAAAAACGAGTGGGCTGTTCATCAATTACTTACTACTGCTAATTTTGCGCCTAAAAACTGGTTGTTAAATTGGTATGTAGGTGGTTTAAACTTTCAGGTTGAGCACCATTTATTCCCCAATATTTGCCATGTTCATTACCCTAATATTGCACCAATTGTGGCCAAAACAGCTCAAGAGTTTGGAATTCCTTACCATATAAATCCTACTTTTAGGGGTGCATTTGTATCACATTACAGGCGATTAAAAGAACTCGGTCACACACAACATCATCATTAATTACTGGAGTAGAATAAGCTTATTTTCTAGTTTGAGTTGTTAAAAACACTTGAATTACTGGATTTTAATTTGACTGTTTAACCGTTTTTTGTTAAGACAGGCAAAATAATGCATTTCAACTTAATCATACTCCCAAAAGAAGTACTTAAAGGACTCAGTTTTAAAGCTGAGTCCTTTTTTTATTGTAATTTACTTTGGTTTTTATGCTATTGTACTATCACTTTTTTACGATAGGTTTTTACATCAGTTTTAATTTCTAAAATATACAATCCTGATTGATTAATAGTAATTTTATCAGTATTGGTATATGTTGCCAATTTTATTCCTAACTTGTTATATAAATTAATTGATGCTATTTTAACACCATTTGTATTAATAAATACATCACCGTTTGAGGGATTAGGATATACCGAAACATCACTGCTACTAAGCTCTACATCTGTTATATTAGGCAATGTATTGGTGTTGTTTTTATCATTAGCCTTTTTACCATAATAATTCTCTTCACTTGGGTCTGCAGGTTCTACACCTACATCTAATGTTTTAGTTGGATATGTATAGTCTAATACACTAGAACAATTGGTTGTTGCAACTGCGTATTCCATTTTAGTGATTATACTATCCCTAAGATTTATTTCGTTTTTTGTGGCACAATAATTAAAATCTAATAAATTAGTATTAATTGTAGTATGGTTATTAAACGTTTGTAATGTGCTTATTTTACCAATACAATCGTCTAGTTTATTCATCAGTTTATAAATTAGTGCATTATCTAAACTTACCTTAAACCAATGCTCGTAAGCTAAAGTATCTGATAATATCATGTTTTCTATTAAATACTCTTGGGTTAGCAAAACATTTTCGTATGGTTCTGAGTCTGTTTTATAATCGCCTA
>JAUCCO010000247.1:0-2205 GCA_034676125.1 Bacteroidia bacterium | reverse complement strand
TTCCTGTTATGGTTATAGTTGCGCCACTTGCTGCTGTACTTGGTGTAAATGAAGTTATGGTTGGAGCAGGTATAAACGTAAAACTACTGCCCGAAGTAGCTGTTCCACCTGGGGTAATTACGGTTATAACTCCACTTGTGCCACTTGCTACAATGGCCGTTATACTTGTTGCACTTACTACTGTATATGATGTAGCATTTGTACCACCAAATTTTACTGATGATGCATTGGTAAAGTTATTTCCTGTTATGGTTATAGTTGCGCCACTTGCTGCTGTACTTGGTGTAAATGAAGTTATGGTTGGAGCAGGTATAAACGTAAAACTACTGCCCGAAGTAGCTGTTCCACCTGGGGTAATTACGGTTATAACTCCACTTGTGCCACTTGCTACAATGGCCGTTATACTTGTTGCACTTACTACTGTATATGATGTAGCATTTGTACTACCAAATTTTACTGATGATGCATTGGTAAAGTTAGTTCCTGTTATGGTTACAGTTGCGCCACTTGCTGCTGTACTTGGTGTAAATGAAGTAATGGTTGGTGTGCGAGCGCCATCAAACTCTACTGCACCAATATCGGGTGCAATTCCCCAACCACGTATTTGTGAACTTTGGGGGTATGTTGCTCGCACACCAATTATTGTAAAATCATCATCAACCCCAATAATTTTTTGCCCAGCACTTTCTAGTATCGAACTTATTGCTGTATTTATTTTTAAGAAACTGGCATTGTTACCATCTGTGCTTATAAAGCTTACAGTATCACTTATGCTGTTTTGGTCTCTATTGCCCAACCTTGTTTTAAATGCAGCAAGTGTTTGGTCATTATGTACATTATCGTTACTCGAATAAATAAGATTGTTTGCAGATGGAATTCCAGCATAAAATAGGTTATTATTACTTGAATCATGGTAACTTGTTAGTGAAGTGCTACTACGTCTTAATGCTTTTACCACACCATAAGTTGATGCATTGTATAGAATATTATTCCGCATAATTAGCTGCCCACTTGTGTTGGCATACAAACAGTTACTACCAAAACCCGCAGTACCTGATGTACAATTAAGGTAAATAGTGTTATGGTACATAAATACCGTACTTCCTTGGGTATACATACCCACCACTGCGTTTTGTGCATTTGCATTTGGTGCATACAAGTTACCTACAATATTATTGCTAATTGTACCTGTTGTTGTTGCGCCTTGTTTACGAATTCCAGCTACATCATAATTACCAGTAGTGGTTAAGTTTGCTACTTTATTTTTTTCAATAACCGCTGACGAAATAGCATTAATACCATGTACACTTCCCGCAGAAACTAGGTTTAAAACTATGTTGCGGCTAATGGTGCTATTTGGGCTATTTGAGTATGTACCATAAACCTGCCCAGTTGCGCCAGTGCAATTACTAATATTATTTAACTGCACAATAGGCGAAGCTTGATTATTTACAGCAATACCTGCTGAAGTTACTGATGAACCATTATAATCACTTACTGTGTTGTTTTCTATAATTAAGCCTACATCAAAAAATACTTCTGTTGTATGCCCAGTTGCATGTATTGGCTCATAGGCATTGCTCACTGTATTATTTTGTATCAATATGTTTTCGTGAATACCAGATGTATTTGTTATGGCTAAATTAGCAGCCGAGCTTGGTGTATGGTTATTAATATAAATTGCTCGGGTTGATGTGTTGGCCTTATTTAAAATCATATTACAGTTTTTTATGGTGATGTTTTTTGCCCCATCTGTTGCACTACTTTTTAAAATAGCATAACCCCATTCCATTTGTGTAGTGCTGTTTGTGTTTGATGCTGTTTCTTGCACATCAATACCATCAAAGGTTATATAATCGCCTCCTGCTATTATTATTATTCCATCTAACGAACCAGTTCCTGTACCTGCGGTTATTTTTGGATTTGCACCAACACCACTTTTTCTAAACACTATTGAAGAGCCTACTACCCCTGTTGCAGTAATTAATCCTGCTGTGGGTGATGCAAAGGTTTCGGTATGGCCTGCAGTTACATTAAAAGTAATAGCCCCTCCAATAATTGAAGCATTAACCTCGCTTATTGCTGCTGCAATTGTTGAATATGTTTTTCCGGCACCTACTGTATAAGTTCCATTTAGTGTTTTTATAAACGTAAAACTACTGCCCGATGTGGCTGTTCCACCTGGTGTAATTACGGTTATAACTC
>JAUCCO010000246.1:0-2215 GCA_034676125.1 Bacteroidia bacterium | reverse complement strand
TTACTAATGTGCATTCCCGACTTAACGGTATAAACACCATTAGGTAGACTCTCTAAATCAAGAACTAAATATGAATCTGATGATTGGCTGATGCGCTTTGTATAAACTACTTGTCCCACCATATTTATTACCTCTACTACTGATTCTCTTGATAGTTCGTCTATTTGAACAGTTAAATAACGTTTAACGGGGTTAGGAAATACGGTTTCTATTTGATTGTTTTCAACCTTACTGATACCTGATGGCAAACTGTATTGAGGATAATATTTCTTGATACAACTTTTTACAGTGGTATCGCTGGAATACTTACCCTGTGCCATAAGCAATACAGAGTCCATTTTTGCTATGCCTGTAATATAATAGTTTGGTGCAAGTGCTGCGCTAGTATCTGTAATGTTATTCCATGTTATGCCGTTATCGGCTGTATAGTAAATGCTATACGAGTTCACATTATTTTCAACAATATCACCCACGGCATACAACCTGTTGGTATCAGTAAAAAGTGTTTTACAATAACCTGCGTTGTTGGTTTTAAACGGACTTACATTTACCCACGTAGCACCATTATCGCAAGATTTATATATGGTAAGCGGACCTGTTTGCTTAAAAAAACTTGCATACATACATCCGTTGTGTGCAATAAGTTTAAGAATAAGATCAGACGGTAACCCGGTTGAACTAACCTGTGAAAAACTTATACCATCAGTGCTTTTCCAAACCTTTGTTTGTTTTGAAAGTTGTTGCACCGATACAGCATAATAAGTAGTATCCAACTTACAAAAGCCAAACTCAGAACCATCAGCCGAGTTTAGGCCATTCACCTTCATCCATCCTAACGAATTACTGCTTTTGGTATAATAGCCGTATTCAGGAAAAATCGTATTTGTAAATAACCTGTCTCCGGCAACTTGCAATTTTACTGGTCCGTTTCCTTCTAATCCAACAGAATCTTCTATCCAATTATCGTTAACTAACCTAAAGGCTTTTGCTCCCACAAAACCAGGATAAAGTCCGCCTTGTGTATTGTACAAACTACCATCAAAAACAAGCAACTCCGAAGGGTGATCATAAATAAATATATTATTTACTACACGCCATGTTAGGCCCTTATCTGTAGATTTTGAGAGTAAAGCAGGAGCATAACTTGCGCTGTAAAGTGTATCGTTTATACTCACTAAACTCACCCAATTCATGGCAGAGTCGTTGCAGTATAAATTTGACCATTGGCTCTGAGCCTTAATAATGGTAGAGTTTAAGCACAACAGCAAAATGAAGCTGGTGATGGATAAATACTTAATCATGTTATTATTTTTATTGCGTTAAACAAAAGGCAAGCCTTATTGGCTTGCCTTTTAATTATCTGTTTAATAAATATTATTGTTTTACAAATTTTTGTAGGCTGTTTCCAACCTTAACAAAATACATACCTGCTGGTAATTGTTCTACATTTACAGAAACACCACTTGTTAAAAACTGATCAACCAGAGGAACCGACATTATTTTTTGGCCTTGTAATGTTAATATATCTATTTCTTTTACAACAACTTTTCTAGTAAACTCAAGCATTAAATATTGCGAAGTTGGATTAGGATATACTCTTCCTAAATTGGCTTCATCTATTTGTTCACTTACACCCGTTGATAGTGTTCCGAATTGTTTCACACAGTTTCTTACACCACCAACAGGATCGCCTTGTGTGGCTATGATTACATTTTTATACTTGGCAAAACCTGAAATATTGGAATGCATGCCAGTACTTGCTGCTGTATCAGTGATATCAGTCCACGATTGTCCATCATTTGAAGACACATAAATATCGGGAGGATTTACACCTATGGCTTCTGTTAAAAACAAACGAGTTCCATCACTAAACATATTTCCCGGGTTAGATGCTAAATATTTAAATGGTGATAACTTTGTCCAGTTAACTCCGCCATCACACGATTTAAAAATTGCTGCGGCAACACTTGAAGAATTAAGAGAGATGAACAAACAGCTACCATGGCTGATGAAATGTACCGCAGCATTTGGTAAACCTGTACTGCTAACAGCTGTAAAGGTTGTTCCGTCTGTTGATTTTATTATTCCTTGCAATGTAGAATAACCAAAGTAGGTACTGCCTTGTTTAACCATTTTAAATGATCCGTCTGTAGCTGCCGGAAATGAATTAACCGCAACCCAAGATGCATTAGCTGCTGTACGGGTGTATAAAAAA
>JAUCCO010000245.1:0-2357 GCA_034676125.1 Bacteroidia bacterium | reverse complement strand
AGTACAAATTTGTCCTAAATAAATATTTTATTTGTGAACGAAAAGAACTAACGAGTTGATATGGAGGAAAAAAAAGAATTAAGAAAAAGTATGTTGCAACAACGCGACAATACTTCACCCCAACAAAAAGCCATTTGGAACAGATCTATTACAGAGCATTTGGAATTAATTTTAAGTCAAGGTGATATTAGGGTAGTGCATACATTTATATCTATGGATGGTGAAGTTGATTTAAAGCCTACCATACTATATATGCTTGCAAAGGGCATAAAAGTAATCTGTCCTAAAACATTGCCTAAACGTAAAATGGAAAACAGGGTACTTACTTCATTAAGCAAATTAGAAAGTGGTGTTTATGGTACGCAACATCCTGCCGACCCAACAGTGTATAGTGGCCCAATAGATTTAGTAATAGTACCCGGACTTGCATTTGACAATGCACTTAATAGGGTAGGATATGGTGCGGGATATTATGATACTTTTTTAGCTGAACACAAAAATGCAATAAAAATTGGTGTGTGTTTTCCGTTTCAGTTAATAGATAAAGTACCTACCGAAGCGCATGATGCCAAGTTAGATTTAGTGATTTGTTAGGTTGTACTAAAACCCCCATTTAGTACCCATATTTTTCTTTCCAGCGTTGCTTTAAAAAAGTACGCTGTTCGTTTTCGCGCGCATTATCTCCTGGGTTATAAAAAGTGGTGCCGATAAGCGTTTGTGGCAGAAACTCTACGTTTACAAAGTTATTTTCGTAATCGTGGGCATACTTATAATCTTTGCCATAGCCCATTTCTTTCATAAGTTTGGTAGGTGCATTGCGCAAATGAATAGGTACTGGTACTTGTTGGTTTTTACTCACCAAATCCATTGCTTGGTTTATGGCTAAATATGCTGCATTACTTTTGGGGCTGCAAGCTAAATAGGTAACACATTGGCTTAAAATTATTCGTGCCTCGGGCATACCAATAATATTAATTGCAGCAAAAGTTTGATTGGCAATTAACAATGCATTTGGGTTTGCATTGCCAATATCTTCGCTAGATAATATCAATAACCTACGTGCAATAAACTTTGGGTCTTCGCCACCTGCAAGCATACGTGCCAACCAATAAACAGCGGCATTTGGGTCGCTGCCTCTAATAGACTTTATAAAGGCTGAAATGATATTGTAATGTGCCTCGCCATCTTTATCATGCAAAGCAATGTTTTTTTGTAGAGTATCTTGAACAAGCTTATTGGTAATGGTAATTTGGGTTGATGGTTGATTGGCTAAAATTTCTAAAATGTTTAATAGTTTACGTGCATCACCCCCCGAAAATAAAAACAATGCTTCGTGCTCTTCAACGGTTATTTGTTTTTGCTTAAGTACCTCATCATTTGCAATAGCTTGATTGGTGATTTTGGTTAATGCTGCTGTATCTAACTCATTTAAAATATATACTTGGCAACGCGATAAAAGGGCGTTGTTTACTTCAAACGAAGGGTTTTCGGTAGTTGCGCCAATTAATACAATTCGCCCGCTTTCTACAGCGCCTAAAAGTGCATCTTGCTGGCTTTTATTAAATCGATGAATCTCATCTAAAAATAGCAATACTTTACCAATAGTTTTAGCATCTTCAATCACTTTTCTAACTTCGGCAACACCAGCACTAATGGCACTTAACTGATAAAATTTCAACCCAAGTTCTTGACCAATAATGCGGGCTAAAGTAGTTTTGCCAACACCTGGAGGTCCCCAAAATATAATGCTTGGGATAATTTTTGATTGTATGGCTTTGCGCAAAGGAGCATCTATTGCTGTTAAATGCTCTTGCCCAATATATTGTTCTAAGTTTGTAGGTCTAACTCTTTCTGCTAAAGGTTTATCGGTGTTCATTTCTGTAAATGATTATATTGTGCCAATGTTTTATCAAATAAAATACAAATTTAGCATACTCTTTTTATTGATTGCTGTATTTATTGGTAGCGTTGAAGCCCAAAACAACGACTCGCTAAAAGAAGTATACAACTTAAATAAATTGGATAGCACTGCGCTTGCGCCTTTTAAGGTGTTTAGGCAAAGAGGTACTGCATCGTATTATGCTAAAAAATTTAATGGCAGACGAACGGCAAGTGGCGAGCGTTATAGTGGACGCAAGTTAACCGCAGCCCACCGAACATTACCTTTTGGCACGCTGGTAAGGGTTACCGACCTAAAAACAGGTAAATGGTTAATTGTAAGAATTAACGATAGGGGACCATTTAGAAGTAAAAGAATAATTGATTTAAGTTACGAAGCCGCTAGGCAATTAGGTTTGACCAAAGGAGCGGGGTTATTAAAAGTAAAAATTAGGGTTGTAGAGTGGCCTGCGGGATAT
>JAUCCO010000244.1:0-2419 GCA_034676125.1 Bacteroidia bacterium | reverse complement strand
GCTAATAAGAATAAGCCTTATAGAGATTTTGACCAACTTTTTTGACCATTAACCCTTTTTTTTAAAAACTTAGGTTTTAAAAACCCATCAGATACAATTACGTTAAATAGATTTTCGTTCATCATTCAAAACTCAAAAACCGAATATGAATTCGGTAGAATAGTATATAACAATTCACAAGATTACTTAGACTCGACAAGTTACCTCATCAAGAATAAGTATAGCAACAACGAGCTAAGAATAGATTCGGTGCAGGTTAAAATAGTACATAACGACAACAAGTGCTGCAATGAATACAGTCTCCAAGCCCCTAAATCGTATCACATCAATGGTAAGAAAATAGTGGATGAAAGCATTGTTACACTGAATAAAAACTAACGTTTACTTTTAAAAAAAGTGGTCATTAACCCCGAACATTCTGTTCGTAATACACCTGGAAACACCTCTGTTTTAGGGTGATAAATATTTCCCAATTTACTGCACCCGCTTTTATCATCAGTGGCACCATAAACTACTTTACTTATTTGACTCCAATACAAAGCACCACCGCACATTACACAAGGCTCTACAGTTACATACAAAGTGCAATCAACTAGATACTTTGCACCCAAATAATTTGCAGCAGCGGTTATGGCCTGCATTTCGGCATGTGCAGTTACATCATTTAATTGTTCGGTAAGGTTATGACCTTTGCCAATTATTTTATTATTACTTACTACAATTGCACCAATCGGTACCTCGCCTAGATCAAAAGCTTTTTGTGCTTCATTAATGGCCAATTGCATAAAATACTCATCAGAAAATAACGCTATCATAATTAAAGTGGCAACATACGGTTTTCGGCAAAATTAAATGCTATTGTGGGGTTGCTTTTTATTACTTTTGCTCCTTATTTAGCAATAAAAACTAATACACATGTTACGTACACATACCTGCGGAGAAATAAGATTAAGTAATAATAACGAAACAGTAACTTTAACTGGCTGGGTGCAAAAAAGCCGCGATTTGGGCGGTAAGACTTTTGTTGATTTAAGAGATAGATATGGCATTACGCAGCTAGCTTTTAATATGGATACAAATGCCGAGTTGTGTACATTAGCACGCAAGCTTGGAAGAGAATTTGTATTACAAGTTACAGGCAATGTGAAAGAACGCGAAAGCAAAAACTTAAACCTACCAACAGGCGAAATAGAAATATTTGTTACCCAATTTAGTGTACTTAACGAATCAATAACACCGCCATTTACTATTGAAGAAAATACAGATGGTGGAGATGATATTAGAATGAAATATCGTTACCTAGATTTACGCAGAGCAAATGTTAGGGCCAATTTACAATTACGCCATAAAGTAGCACAGCAAACACGTAATTTTTTAGATGCACAAGAATTTATTGAGGTAGAAACTCCTGTATTAATTAAATCTACACCCGAAGGAGCACGAGATTTTGTAGTGCCAAGCAGAATGAATCCCGGTGAATTTTATGCTTTGCCACAATCACCACAAACTTTTAAGCAACTGCTTATGATTAGTGGGTTTGATAGGTATTATCAAATAGTAAAATGTTTTAGGGATGAAGATTTACGTGCCGACCGTCAGCCTGAGTTTACACAAATAGATTGTGAAATGAGTTTTGTTGAGCAAGAAGACATTTTAAACATGTTTGAAGGTTTGGTGAAACACTTATTTAAAAACGTAAAAGGAATTGATATTGAATCTTTACCCCGCATGACTTATGCTGATGCCATGAAATATTATGGTAGCGATAAGCCCGATACTAGATTTGAAATGAAATTTGTAGAAGCTAATGAAGTAGTAAAAGGTAAAAACTTTCCGGTATTTGATCAAGCAGAATTGGTGGTAGGAATTTGCGCAAAGGGCTGTGCAGAATACACCCGCAAACAATTAGATGAATTAACTGATTTTGTTAAACGTCCGCAAGTTGGTGCAACAGGATTAGTATATGCACGAGTAAATGCAGATGGAACAATTAAATCATCAGTAGATAAATTTTATGATGAAACTGCACTAAAACTTTGGGCTGAGAAGTTTGAAGCGCAACCAGGTGATTTAATATTATTATTAGCAGGCAAAGCCGATAAAACACGCAAAGCATTAAACGAATTACGCTTAGAAATGGGCACAAGATTAGACTTACGTGATAAAAACAATTTCAGTTGTCTTTGGGTAGTAGATTTTCCATTGCTAGAGTTTAACGAAGAAGAAAACAGACATTTTGCAATGCATCATCCATTTACTTCGCCAAAACCAGAAGATGTTGAGTTATTAAACAACTTTGATACACTTAGCCAAGTACGTGCCAATGCCTATGATATGGTAATAAACGGAGTGGAAGTAGGTGGTGGAAGTGTGCGTATTTACAACAAAAAAATGCAAGCACGCATGTTTGAAGTATTAG
>JAUCCO010000243.1:0-2463 GCA_034676125.1 Bacteroidia bacterium | reverse complement strand
CAATAATATTTTTAGAGACTTTTACTATTATGGTGTATATTTATTAAATGCAGATAGTGTTATATTGCATAACAACGATATAAACAGAAACACACGTGCTACTGTAACTACTTTATATGGTATATATTTAAGTACTACACGTAATACTAAAGTAACCAATAACAAAATACATGATATGGGTACTGGCACATATAGTGCATACCTTGTATATGTTAATACATCGGTTAATATAGCTGGCTTTGAAACACAGTTTATTAATAATGTAATTTATAATATAAACACTACTGGTACAATTTACGCGTTTTATATGATAGGCACTCGTGATGGTTTAAAGTTCTACCATAATACAATAGATTTAAACTTGCAATCAAGCACTGGTGTGGTGCGAGGCATCCACATGAGTACTGCCCCCGACAACCACGATTTTAAAAACAACATCATCAGCATTAGAGGTACAGGTTCTGGTGCCAAATACTTAATTTATGCTGGTGCTGTTTCTGCCACAGTAGCTTCTAACTACAATATTTTACACATGGATGTTATTGGTGGAACCAACTATATTGGATACGTAGGTGCCAATCAAACCACTTTAGCCGATTGGAGAACTGCAAGTAACCTTGATGTGAACTCTATTGCAGTTAATCCAGTATTTACGGCTTCTGCATTAGGCGATTTAACTCCTTTATCTATTAATGCGGATAATATTGGCTCGCCAGTTGGTGTATTAACTGATATAAATGGCAATAGCAGATCTATTACCACACCAGATGCTGGAGCATATGAGTTTACTGGTATTGCAGGCGACTTGAGATTATTTGATGCAAGTTTAAAACGTTCGGATATTTGTTACAGCACTAATGATTCTTTATTTATTGAAGTAAAGAATATTATTGGCACAACGGTTGATTTTTCAGTTGACCCACTAACCATAAAATGGAGTGTTACTGGACCCGTAAATTCAATAGACAGCATGACTTTATATGCTGGAACATTAGCCCCTAACGCCACATTAATTATATCCAACAACAGTATCAACTTATCATTACCTGGAACATATAATTTAACGGCATTTATTGAACCAAATGGAGTTAATAATGCACTGGGTAATGATACTTTAATCTTGAATGCTGTAATTGAAGTTGAACCAATTTTATCAGTTGCACAACGTAACTTTACTGTTACAGGCCCTAGTGATACAGTTGTGTTAATTGCTAAATCGGCTTCATTCCCTGGTGCAAGACTATTTTTCTCGGAAATAGCTCATTATAAAACAACCATTGGTGCACCCGCAGGTGGTTGGCCAGGCTATTTACTAGCCGATGACTATGTAGAAATTTCAGGAATACCTAACTCAGACCTAGCAGGTATTACCATGGAAGAATGGAACACTACTGCATTGTCTCATACAGTAACATTTCCTATAGGAACTGTGTTTAGTCCTAATGGAACATTAGTACTTGCTACTGGACAATTAACCGGAAGTGTGGCTGTACCTGCAAGTTTTTATTATCATACTGGCAATACAATTTCACATGGCTCTACAACAGCAGGTGGCTATTTATTAAGAGATACAAACGGAGTAGTTATTGATGCGGTAGGTTATGGAAGTTTTACTTTCCCTATTGCGTCTGGTGTTACCAACAGTGATTGGTCTGGAGCAACAACTGCAGCCAATTCGGGTATTAGACTTACTGCTGCAGATAACAACACTGCTGCTAATTGGATTAATTCAAGTGTTTCACCTCAAGACCCTAATATATTAAACCCAAATGTGCCTACACCAAGTGCTACTAGTTTAACAGGTTTTGGTTGGACATTGGCTGGTTCGCCTATTAGCGTAGAGCCTAGAACTACAGTTGGCCCATGGACAACTCCTGGTATTTATGCTTATGTGGCTACGTACACCAACACGTGTGGTACTTTTTATGATACTGTTTTTGTTACTGCAACAAGCACTGTACCTGTTAAATTAATAAGTTTTACAGGTAAAAATAATGGCTTAAATGCTGACTTAATGTGGCAAACTGCTACCGAGAAAAATGCTTATTTGTTTGAAGTATTTGCTTCGGTTGATGGTAAAAACTTTAAATCAATTGGTAAAGTAAATGCAAAAGGAAACAGCAATATTACCAATACGTATACTTATACTGATGTAAATGCTTTAGCTAACAACAACAAAGTTTATTACAAACTAAAAGTAGTTGATTTTGATGGTGCATTTGCTTGGAGTGATGTAGTTATTGTTGCTTCACAAAATGCCATTAATACCAACATACAAGTTTATCCTAATCCGTTTAACAATAACGTAACTGTAAGTTTGGTTGATAACACCAATGCAACAATAGATATTATAAGCATAGAAGGTGTTAATGTATACACTACAACTACTGCTACTAATAAAACCAATATTAACTTAAACCAATTGGCTAATGGAATTTACTTTATTAAAGTAACCCAAAACGG
>JAUCCO010000242.1:0-2475 GCA_034676125.1 Bacteroidia bacterium | reverse complement strand
GTAGGCGTAGCGCAAGGCGATAGCGATATTGTAAATGTGGTAGATTGGCGATTAGATGATGTGGTAAGTTTAATTAGAGGTAAAAAAGGAACCATCGTTAGGTTAGAAATTATTCCTGCATCAGAGCCTGGTAACAAAACTAAAATAATAGAAATTAAACGCGATAAAATTGTATTAGAAGATCAGTCGGCAAAAAGCAGCATAAAATTAGTAACCCGTAATGGTAAAAAATATAAATATGGAGTAATTAGTTTACCCGCTTTTTATATTGATTTTGCTGCCGCACGCAAAGGCGACCCTAATTATAAAAGCACCACACGCGATGTTAAAAAATTAATAGCAGCACTTAAAAAAGAAAAAGTTGATGGCTTAATTATCGATTTAAGAAACAACGGTGGAGGCTCATTACAAGAGGCTGTAGAACTAACTGGCTTGTTTATAAAAATTGGCCCAGTAGTACAAGTTAAAGATGGCGCAGGAGGTTTAAAAGATGAAGTAGACCGTAACCCAGAAGAGTTTTACGAAGGCCCAATTGCCGTATTGGTAAACAGGTTTAGCGCATCGGCTTCCGAGATTTTTGCAGCAGCCATTCAAGATTATGGAAGAGGAATTATAATTGGCGAAAAAACTTTTGGTAAAGGCACCGTACAAAATATGGTATCGTTAAATGAGTTTATACAAGGCCAAAAACCATTGGGTGAGGTAAAGCTAACTATTGCTAAATTTTATCGTGTTACAGGCAGCTCAACACAGCACCGTGGTGTAATTCCAGATATCGAGTTTCCTAGTGTATATGCCAATAAAAAATTTGGCGAAGATGCCAGTAAATATGCATTGCCTTGGGACCAAATTGCACCAACAAATTTTGAAGCAGTAAACATCGTTACCCCTAAGTTAGGCAATGTATTGCAGCAGCATAATTTGCGCATGAGTAACAATAAAGAATATGGATATTTAGAACAGGACATTGCTTTTTTTAAAGAGCATAATGCCAAAGTATATCAAACATTAAACATGGCAAACTATAAGTTGCAAAACGATAAAATAGATGCCGATAAAAAAGCCCGCGAAGAAGAACGTAAATTACGTAAAGCCACCGCTCCAGATTTAATAATGGACGAAGCACTTGAAGTGATGTTAGACCTAAAATAACAACAAATAATTTAACACCAAAACATGGGTTGATGGCGAAAGCTTTCAGCCCATTTTTTTTATTTATAATTTCTTTTTTTGAGGCATGGCTGGACTATCCGCGCTACATGGTAGCTAGCTGCTTCCGAAGCTTCGGAACCCTATGCCGGGCTTGCCGTACCCCTTATAAATTACGTTTTAAATCAAGTTTTTTTATCGCTAATTGCGTATCACAAAAAAGATTCTTCACTACCTCCGCAAAGTCAAACTTGGAGAGGTCATCTAAGCGGCCTAGCCGCCCCAAAACTCCAACAATAATTGTCATTCAAAATGCAGTGAAACGGAATGCGGAATCTCATTATTCACCCTATTTTATTCGTACGATAATTTAATTATTATATCGTTTCCGTTTAGTTTGTAGGTAAGTTGGCTTGGATAATTAAGTCCAGGTAAATCTTTTGCAGCTAAAGATATAGCAAGCATATTTTCATGTTGCGCTAATCCGTCATCATCCCAAAAAACAATATCGTTGTCGGATGAGTTAATGCTACACCACTCAATTGGAGGCGCACTGATCCAGTTTAGAGGGAAGCTACTTTTGGTAACATCACTTTTAGTAACAGATTTGTATATCTCGTTGTTTAATACATATAATTTATAGTAAATATCTGGTCCCAGGTCAGTATCCCAATTACCACCAATAGGTCTAGTTAAATTGGTGTAATTGATGACAACTTCGTTAAGCAAAACCTTTGAGGGCGATGGAAATACATCAATACTTTTGGTTATGGTATTGCTTTTTCCGTTAGCAGAGGCAACTAGTTTTACAGTGTAAGTGCCGGCTGCTGAGTAGGTATGTGTAGGTTCTGACTCCGTTGAGACACTGCCATCACCAAAATCCCAACTGTACGAAGTGGCATAGAATGATGTATTGGTGAAAAAAAACTCCGCAGGTGCATAGTTATGTTTACTGGAGTAAGTAAAATTTGCTTTAACGGGCGTTAATTCTCCTGTTGGTTCTTTTTTGCAAGCAATAAAAGTAATGGTAGCAATACTTAATGCTAGGAGTAGGTTTTTCATAGGTTTTTGTATCATTTTTAACTAAACGCAATATTAAATTTTATTTTCAAAAATGGTACGTTTTACAAATAAAATATTGTGTTTGGCCATTTCAGCACGGTTGAGCTTTTGAAAATCAATTTATTAATTAGTTAAAATCTTGCTCATCCACCAACCCATTTGAGCATTTGCCACAACTCACCAACCTCCTAAATAACTTAAAACAACCCCAATTAAAATAAATATAATTTACAAAGGATTACAAGCTTTACAATTTATATTTAC
>JAUCCO010000241.1:0-2484 GCA_034676125.1 Bacteroidia bacterium | reverse complement strand
GTATTTATTTATACAACAATAATGCCGCTTGTCGTGCAAATGTATATTACAATACTGTAGCAATGAATGGTATTCAAACTTCTACAACTTCGAGTGCATTTTACAACACAGGTTCAAGTAGTTTAAACGTAAAAAATAACATTTTTGCAGTATATAGCGGCTCGTATACTCCTGCTTACTTTGCAACTAACCCAACTGGTAATACCGTAAACTATAATTTATATTGGAACGCTACCAATACCACAACTGGGAATTTAATTTACAGAGGAGCATTTTACAACCCAACTAATTTTAATACCAGCACAAGAGGTGGAGATTCATCATACAACTCTAATCCATCGTTTGTTAAAACATCTTTACCTGGTAACTACGCATTAACTGATGGATGTAATGGATATGGTGTTGATTTATCTGCAGATGTAACAACAGATATTAATGGCAACGCACGTAGTTTAACTACACCAAATGTAGGTGCTTACGAGTTTAGTGGTGGCGTAGCAAATAACCTTGCAGTAACAAAGTTATTAAACCCTGTTGCTCCTATTACTGCGGGTGCACAAGATTTATCGTTTATCGTAAAAAACATTGGTAACAATACCGTTTATTCTTACAATGCAAGTTATACCTTAAATGGTGGTACACCTGTTACGCAATTAATGAGTGCTAAAACACTTTTAACTTGTGATGCTGATACTGCAATATTTACCAGCACCAATCAAATTACTTTAGGTGCTGTTAATATAATTAAGGCTTACACAAGCGGCCCCAATTCGTTAACCGATGCTGATGCAAGTAATGACACCATTTATGAATCATTCTATACACCATTAAGTGGCACGTACACTGTAGGTGGTGTTAACCCTGATTTTGCTACTATTGCTATTGCAGCAAGTACATTATCAAACGGTATATCAGGCCCAGTAGTTTTTGATATTAGACCAGGAACATACAGCGGACAAGTAAAAGTTGCTGGACCAGTTTTAGGCGCTAATGCTACCAATACTGTTACTTTTAAAGGTAGCAACAAAACAACTTGTATTATTAATGCCAATGTGGGATCAGCTGCATTTTTAATTGACAAAGCAAGCTATATTACCGTTAGAGATTTAACCATTAACAATACAAGTGGCGGACAAAGCTCTGGTGTGGGTGTGGTAGGAACAAATACATCAAACGAAGGTACTGGTGTTAAAGTTATTAACTGTGTTATGAATTTACCAATTTTAACTGGAACCTCAAGCACTGGTTATGGTATAATTTTTACAGGTACGGCTGGTGCTACTGGTGTAACAGCCATGCGCGCTGACTCTGTTTTGGTTGATAGCAACATTGTTACAGGTAATGGATACGGTATTGCATTTTATGGAGGAGCTAGCGCTTTATACAACAGAAATGTATTGTTTACAAATAATGTATTAAACAACATAAACTATTATGGAGCATACATTAATCGCATATATAACCCAGTTATTGTAGATAATAACACCATTAACATGCAAGGTGAAAACTATGGTTATTATGGTTTATATTTTTATTACAACCAAAATGCTACCACTGGTGTTTCGAGCCAAATAACCCGTAATAAAATAAATGGCTTTGGAGGATATGGCATTTATTGCTACTACTCAATGTCTACTGCAACTGCTGGCCCTACTTTAATTGCCAATAACGTTGTTAATGGTAATAGCCAAGGTACTACCTATCCTGGATACTATGGCATTTACGTGTACAACCCTGCTGCTAACAAAACCAATGTATTTAACAATACGGTAGTTATGAGTGGCGCAGGATCTTCAACAAGTTATACTTGTTTTTACAATACAACTTCAACTGCTACCGTAGTTAAAAACAATATTTTTGTAGTAACCAATGGCTCATATACTCCAATGTACCTAAATACAAATCCTACAGGAAATGTGGTAAACTACAACCAATATTGGAATGCCACCAACCCTACCACAGGAAACTTAATTTACCGTGGTGGTTTTTATAATCCAACTAATTATAATACCAATACACGAGGTGGTGATTCATCGTTTAATGCTGCTCCTTCTTTTGTAAGTACTACAAACCTTGCAATAGCTAATGGATGTATTAGAGGTGTTAATGCAAATGGTTTGGTGGATTATGACATTAATGGAACACTACGCGCAAACGAACCTAACTTAGGTGCTTACGAATACCAAAGTGTTGCATTGGATTTACAAGTTGAAGCTATGCCATATCCTGCTGCTCCAATTACATTAGGTGCTCAAGATTTAGCAGTACGTGTGCGTAACAATGGTGGTAATACTGTAACTAGCTTTAATGTAGCTTATACTTTAAACAATGGTACTCCAGTAACACAAAACTGGACTGGTACTTTACCTTCATGTGCTACCGTAACAGTTATATTTAATAGCCTTAATCAAATTACTTTAGGTAATAGCGCTAATAACATTAAAGTATATACATCAACCCCTAATTTTATGGCTGATGGTAACC
>JAUCCO010000240.1:0-2492 GCA_034676125.1 Bacteroidia bacterium | reverse complement strand
CCTAACATATAAGGATTAAACGCAGCTTTTTTTCAAAAGGTGCGATTTAATCTTGTGTTGACAGAAGCTTCGGGAGCCAGCTGCAACAAGGATTTGGGTTATAAAAATTGTGTTATGGGGATTTAAAAGTATTGATACCTTTTGATTGGTATTTTAAGGCAGTTAGTTGTTCGTTTAGCCGTTGTTTTTTAGGACAAATGTTTTGATTTATTGTTTTTATTGGCCTTTTACTACTTCGTGGGTTGTGGTTTAAACAATTTCATTTTATGTTTTTTGCGTTTGGGCAATAAGGTGGCCGTTCGCTTTTTTAGGGCAAGTTCTTTAATTAATAATTGACAATATTTGTTGCTAATTGTTGGTTGCTATGCAATGCAGTAGCACCAAAAACTGGTGGCGCATTAGCACTAAAACTCAATATTCTTATCAGCGTTCCTGTTTTGCAACATGGGCATTTATCTACATCAAAATTTAGCTTTGTTTTACATACTTCTTTCCAATTTGCTCGTTGTATATTTTGTATCATTACTCCCATTTGCATTTGTTGTATGCGAAGCTTTGGTTTTACTCGGCTTGCCAATATTCCATAATGCCTTATTTTCATAAATCTGGGTGGCAAAATATGGAGGCAAAACCTGCGTAAAAACTCTTCTGCATCAAGGCTCATGAGCTTTTGTTTACTTTGGTCGGCATAATCTTTATAACCAAACAATACTTTGCCATTTTCTACCTCTTTTATGCGGTGATTACTGATGGCTATCTTGTGAGAGTATCTACCTAAATATTCTACTACTTGTGCTGGTCCACCAAATGGTTGTTTGGCATAAACCACCCAGTTTAAGTTGTATAAATACTTGCGTAATGATACTTCAATGGTTAAGTGTTTATTACCCAAAAACTGTTTAAACATTTCCATAAATTTGTTTTTATATACAATGCTTATGGCTTTGGTTGGGAACAAATATTTACCTTGACTTTTGGTGTTTTTCCAATAACCAGCAGGTGTTATTCCGCCTCCTGGAACTATCATGTGTATATGAGGATGAAGACTTAGATTTTGTCCCCAAGTGTGCAGCACACTTACCATTCCCATTTGGGCACCTAAATGTTTTGGATCATTGCCAAATGTTTCAATGGTTTGCTTACTGGCTGCAAACAAAATATTGTACATTTCTTTTGGATAATGCATGCAATATTTATTCAGCTCATGTGGCATGGTAAACACCACATGAAAATAAGTAGTTGGCAGTAAATCTTGCACCCTCGCATCAATCCATTTTTCTTTATTGGTGGTTTGACACTTGGGGCAATGTCTATTTCTGCAAGAGTTATAGCTTATTCGTATATGGTTACAAGTACTGTTATTACATTTATCTACATGTCCGCCAAGAGCAGCAGTTCTGCACATGCCAATGGCATTAAGCACCCGTAAATGATGCTTTAGCGGCTGCTGTTTTTCTGTAAATGATGTAAGGTATTTTTGTACAATATAAGCTAACTCTTTTGGGTTGTTAGCCGTTTTAATCATGCTTAATATTGTACAATGTATCTAGCGGACTATGGCCCAAAGTTGGATTTATTTGTGCTACATGTAAGTACACCATTGTAGTACGCATATCGCTATGGCCAAGTAGTTTTTGAATAGTTTGTATATTTACGCCATCCTCTAATAAATGCGTTGCAAAACTGTGTCTTAAAGTATGCATACTTGCTGCTTTTTTGATGGAAGTTTTTTGCAGTGCTTCATTAATTACATACTGAATACTGCGTTCGCCCATGGGCTGACCGGGTGTTAATCCTTCAAATAAATATACCTGTGGTTTTACTTCTGATAGATATTTTTTAAAGCTTTGGGCTAAATAATTAGATAGTACTACATACCTATCTTTTTTACCTTTACCTTGTTTGATATGAACTTGTTTTCGGTGTAAATCAACATCTGCAATTTTCAACATACGTAGCTCATTCATTCGTAATCCACCTGCGTATGCAAAGGCTAACAAATACTTATGCTTAAATAATCGTGGTGCTTTAAACAGCTCCCTGCACTCTTGTTGAGAAAGCACAACGGGTAGCCTTTCTTCTTTTTTAATACTTGGCATGGCTATGGCTTTTTCCTCCATGTCAAAAAGTTTAAACCAATGCCTCAAGCCATAAACCGCTTGCTTAAAATAGCTAATTGACAGCTTTTCATGAACCGTCATTCGGTACAAATAACTGTTAATTTCATCTACACTTATTTGATGAGGAACTCGGTTAAAATGCAAGGCAATGCTAGCAATACTACGGCTGTAATTACTAATTAAACTTGCACTACATTGGTCTATTGTTACGCGTTCAATAAACCTTGAATAAGCTTCTTTAAATCCCAAAACATTGGTTTTAGCTTGATTCAATAAGGTGTTGTAATTCTCTTTCTTGAAACTCATATTTTTATCTTAAATAAGAGTTCGGTTTACTAAAAATTTTACATACTATTGTTGTATGAATACGAG
>JAUCCO010000239.1:0-2497 GCA_034676125.1 Bacteroidia bacterium | reverse complement strand
ATTTCACCAATTCGGGCTGTACCTAAAGATGTTGATAGTAATGTTAAATTACCACCAGTAGCAATTGTACCTGCTGTTGGATTTACAGTTCCAACATCAGCAATATTAAGTGCATTACCTAAAGTTACTGTAGCACCCGATCTATTCATTGTTAAAGTATTTAAAACATTGGTTGTACCTGGTGTAGTTTGGTCAAAGTTAATTGTACCTAAAATACCTGAACCATTTATTACTAAGTTTGAAGTTGAGTCGCCTTTAATTACTGGACTACCTGTTATATCACCACTAAATGTTACAGTGTGTGCACCAATGTCTATTTTAGATCCACTATTAAAATTCGCTCCTCCAGTAATGGTAATATCACCACCCAATTGCATTGTACCATCTACAAAAATATCAGGATAAGTACCAGCTCCTAAATTACTGTATGCTGTTAAACTAAAATCGTCAACAGCTAATCCATCATTATTAGAACTTGCACCAAAATCTCTCCATCTAATTACAAGCGTTTCGTTATTCGCAATATTTACGGCAATGTTCGCAGTTAATGTAACCCTGTTCAAGCTATTATTTCCATCAAGTGCACCAACAGTACCAGACTGAATTGGTGCAATAAAATCTAAGCTGCTAACTCCTATCCATGTAGCACCACCATCATTAATACCAGTTGCACCTATGGCGTATTCAAATATTAATTTATCCTCTCGGCCTAAAGCACCTAATCTCCATTGCTCGCCTGTGTATTGTATAGCAACACTAGAAATTGCCGCGGAAGTATTATTAGTAAAATTTACACCAAATGTAATTGGGTTAACGGTATTGTTAATTATAGAACCAAGTGCTCGCTCTGTTGAACTTGTTGTTCCAAAACTATACATTGTGGCTACTGAGCTAGATCCATCACTAACATCATAATTATTACTTAGTCCCAGTGGTTCATCTATTTCCCAACCGGTAGGTAATGTATTACTTGTAGTTGTGTTAGATAGCCCATTCATGTTTTCTGTATGGGCAACACCAGTTGCGGTTATAGATATTTGGGCATTTACATTACTTGCCAAAACAAATAATGTAGATAGTAACAAAATATTTCTCGTGGTTGTAAAATGTTTCATCATTTGGTTTAATATTAAAAAGCGAAACTACTAATTTACTGTTTCTGTAGCAATAAAAGGTTTGACTTTAATATAAATGGGCTAATTAGCTTTTAAGTAGTTTTTATTCGTGTATAAATGGAGGATTTGCGATTTGTTTTAACTGCTTTTTTTACGCAATAAGTGGTTGGTTGGACCTCATTTGTAATTTTAGTCCACCATTTTTAACAAAAAAGCAAGCCATAAACACTCCCTTTTTTGATTTTAATTAACTATTGTAACTTAATCCTTATTTAATTTTATCATTTCAGTTCCTTGATCGGTGTCAACTTTTAAAAGGTAAATTCCAGAAGCAAGGCCGCTAATATTAATTTTAGTGGTTGAATTTTTAATGTTCATAACCGCTACACCTTGCATGTTTAAAATACTAATGTGTTTAATTATGGTTTGTTGGTTTGATGAAACAGTTATATAGTCGTTAGCGGGGTTTGGATATATAAATACATTTTTAACTTGTTCTGCATTTTCATGAATTATAATTATGTTACTGTACTCCACGTTTTTTGCTTCGTTAATTTTTAACCTATAATAACTTGTTGGGTATTTTTTGGCTAAATTATCGGTGTATGTATACAACGTTTTACTATTACTGTTTGTGGCTTTTAGCAATCCTATCGTGTTAAAATCAATTCCATTAGCAGATAACTGAACTTCGTAACTTATAATGTTTTTTTCGTTAACAGTAATCCAATTAAGCAAATTTGTTTGGTTTGATTTTTTTCCAGTAAAAGAAATTAATTTAACTGGCACTGGATTAAATTGGTCGGTAATTATTACTAAAAACCTATTGCCAAAAGTAGTAGCTATTGTATTGTTAATAGTAAATGCATAGCTAGGCATACTTCTTAAGTCGATAAAATTATTGTTATGCTTATCAACCAAAATAATATGCTTATGACTTGGCACAATATCAAAATTGCTAAAGTTTAAAGTAAAGTTACTGTTTACTGTTGATGTAGTACTAAGCACAAATGTATCAGTACTATTGTTTAATAAGGTACTTACAAAGTTGTGTTGAACCGTTCTGTTATTAGGTGTAACAAATGCAAGGTTATAAATACTATTGGTAAACTTTGAAGCATCTTCTGCAAATACATAATTATTAGATGCTGTAGTACTAAAATTTAAAGTTGCTAAATCATATTGAACCGAATCAACTTGCATTTTTACTTTTAATGGATTGTTACTGGTTTTAAATCTTGAGGTATATCCATTAACCGACTTATCATTTTCTTGAAAAGTAATTTTTTGTCCACTTGTGTTTACTTGTACAAAAAAGGCTTGTCCTGTTGCTATAATTCCTGTGCTTGGCGTTGCCTCCGAAAAGTAGTTTCCACTTGCTG
>JAUCCO010000238.1:0-2711 GCA_034676125.1 Bacteroidia bacterium | reverse complement strand
AGTTTAAAGAACAAATTGTTCCTATAACGGTAAACGAAACTTACATAGATGAGCAAGGTAAACGCAAAACAAAAACTTTTGTGGTTGATACTGATGAAGGCCCCAGATACGATACCAGCCTTGAAGGTTTGGCCAAACTAAAACCTGTATTTAAAAATGGCGGAAGTGTAACCGCTGGTAATTCATCTCAAACTTCCGATGGTGCATCGTTTGTAATTGTAATGAGCGAAAAAATGGTAAACGAATTAAACCTAAAGCCAATTGCCCGATTCATGAGTTATGCAGCTAGCGGAGTTGAACCTCGCATTATGGGAATTGGTCCTGTTGAGGCAATTCCTTTGGCATTAAAACAAGCGGGTTTATCGCTTGGTCAAATAGAACAGGTTGAGTTAAACGAGGCCTTTGCTGCACAGTCGTTGGCTGTAATGCGACAGTTGTCTTTAAGCCCCGAAATAGTAAATGTAAATGGTGGTGCAATTGCCCTTGGCCATCCGCTTGGATGTAGCGGTGCTAAGCTAAGTGTGCAGTTATTAAACGAGATGCGTTTGCGTAATCAAAAATACGGAATTGTATCTGCTTGCGTAGGTGGCGGACAAGGTGTAGCCGGTATTTACGAATTACTTTAATATCGTTTTTAAAAATCAACCCAACTAAAAACTAACAAATAAATAATTAATAGCTATTGGTTTTACGCTTTGTTAACACCAATCTTTTTTAACAATAAAAATATGGAAACAGCAACAAAAAAAGCCATTAAAGGTGGCGAGTTTTTAATTAGAGAAACGTTGGCCAGTCAAATATTTATTCCTGAAGAATGGAATGAAGAGCAAAAAATGATTGCCCAAAGTTGTCATGATTTTTTGGCAACAGAGGTATGGCCAATACTTGATAGAATAGATGCACAAGAAGAAGGTTTGATGGTTAGTTTAATGAATAAGGCTGCCGATTTGGGCTTACTTGGATTAAATGTACCCGAAAGTTTAGAGGGGTTTGAAAAAGATTTTGTTACTGGCATGTTGGCTACCGAAACCTTGGGTGCTGGTTACTCGTTTGCGGTGGCTTTTGCTGCACATACAGGCATTGGTACACAACCAATATTGTATTATGGCGATGATGAACAAAAGAAAAAATAAATTAGCTACTGGTGAGTGGAAAGGTGCGTATTGTTTAACCGAACCTAGTGCAGGAAGTGATGCCAACTCTGGTAAAACAAGTGCTAAATTATCAGATGATGGAACACATTATATATTAAATGGCCAAAAAATGTGGATTACCAATGCTGGTTTTGCTGATGTATTTACAGTGTTTGCAAAAATTGATAATGATGACAATTTAAGTGCATTTATAGTGGAGAAAGGTTTTGGTGGCATTACTTTAAATCCGGAGGAACATAAACTTGGCATTAAAGGTAGTAGCACTCGACAAGTATTTTTTAATGATTGCAAAGTGCCTGTTGAAAATTTATTAAGCGAACGTGGCAATGGATTTAAAATAGCAGTTAATATTTTAAATATGGGCCGTGTTAAATTGGCCGCTGCTGCACTTGGTGCGGCAAAAGCTACTGCATCAAAAACCATTCAATATGCCAACGAGCGCAATCAGTTTGGTAGGCCAATTGCAAAGTACGGTGCAATACGGCATAAGTTAGCCGAACAAGCCATGCGCATTTATGCTTGCGAAAGTGCTTTGTACCGTGTAACCCAAAATATAGAAGATGCCATTAGCGATTTTGAAGCAGGAGGAATGCCTCACGAAAAAGCAATTTTAAAAGGTGTTGAACAGTTTGCACCCGAAGCTGCCATGCTAAAAGTAAATGGGAGCGAGGTGCTTGATTTTGTAGTTGATGAAGGTGTGCAAGTATATGGCGGAATGGGCTACAGCGCAGATGCACCAATGGAAAGGGCTTACCGCGACTCTCGCATTAATAGAATTTTTGAAGGCACAAATGAAATAAATAGGCTACTTACGGTTGATATGATTTTAAAGCGCGCCATGAAAGGTGAGCTTAATTTAATGGAGCCAGCCATGAAAGTTATTCAAGAATTAATGAGCATACCCGACTTTAGCGAAGAAGCGGAAACTTTATTTAGCAAAGAGAAAAAGTATATCGCAAACTTTAAAAAATCGGTATTGATGGTAGCTGGTGGAGCAGCCCAAAAACTAATGATGGATTTGGGTAAAGAACAAGAAATTTTAATGAACATTTCTGATATGGCCATAGATACATATATGTCAGAATCGTTGCAATTGCGTGTAGAAAAACTAGTTTCAATTAGGGGTGAAGAGGCGTGTAAAGCTCAACTTGAAATGGTGCGTGTGTTTTTAACTGATGCCGCAGATAGGATTAATAAAAATGGTAAAGATGCCATTAATGGATTTGCAGAAGGTGATGAGCAACGTATGATGTTATTGGGACTAAAGCGTTTTACAAAAACCGAACCATTCAATACCAAAGACGCCCGCAGAAATATAGCAGCGGTATTAATTGAAGCTAATAAGTACTGTTTTTAATTACAGAAATTAGAAACGTTATAAAGCAAAAAAGCGCCCCGAATTTCGGGGCGCTTAAGTTTAAAACTAAGTTAACTTATTGTTTAACTAATTTTTGAACATTAGTATTTCCGTTTTGGGTTACTTTAATAAAGTAAATTCCAGCAGCCAATTGGTTTAAGTTAACATTAGCAAATCCATTTACGGTATTTGCAACGTTG
>JAUCCO010000237.1:0-2753 GCA_034676125.1 Bacteroidia bacterium | reverse complement strand
TGCCTAGGTGTGCCATTGGACCATCAAGTACAAGTTTACCTACTTCATCAACCCCAATAATATAACTTAAAAAGGTATTGGCAATAAGCACCGATAATCCAAAAAACACCAAATGTTTAACCGTTTTTTTTAATGCTTTGGTAACATCCCAAGGCGCTTCATCCAATTTCTTTTGTGCCCTAAAATCACCCTCAATAAAGTATTCTATTTTACGGAATAACATTTCCATAAAAATGGTTTGCGGACAAGCCCAACCACACCAAACTCTACCAAAAATAACGGTAAACACTATAATAAACATAATAAAAGTAAGCAGTAACAAGGCAAGCAATGGCATATCTTGAGGCCAAAATGGAATACCTAAAATAATAAACTTACGCTCTAAAACATTTAGCAATAAAAGTGGATGTCCGTTAAGTTTTATAAAAGGCCCAGCAAACAATAACACCATAAGCGAAATGCTAAACCATGTGCGGCCAGTGTATAGCGGCCCTTTTGGCTTTTTAGGATAAACCCAATTACGATCTCCTCCTTTATCTATTAAAGAAATACTATCGCGATATTGCTCTCCACTTGGTGCTGTTGTTTGCTGAGACATATTACTTTTATTTAAATCTTACTATAAAAAACTATTGCTTTTCGCCTTGTGGCTCTTTTGCTCCAGCGGGTTTTGTGCCTTGTAAAGTTAAAATATAACTAGCAAGCTCTTGCATTTTAGCGCCATTTAAAGAGTTTTGCCAAGCCACCATACCTTTTGAAGGTACGCCATATTTTATGGTTTTAAAAATAGACTTTACATCACCGCCATGTAACCAATACTCATCAGTTAAATTGGGGCCTACTTTACCTTCACCTTTATCGCCATGACAAACTGCACATTTCGCAGTATATATTGATGCTCCATCAGCAATTTTAGCTTTATCAGTTAAAGCTGTTACACTATTTTCATCAATAAGATTACCTGCTTTTTTTATGTAAGCTTGTTTTGATATTTCGGCAACCCTTAGCTCCGTTTGAAACTCTTCATCTTGCAAAGGAGCTGCATCAAACACATGGTATGCTAACATGTATATAAAAGCGGCTACTATTGAACCATAAAATAAAAAGTTAAACCAAACCGGAATAGGATTATTTAACTCCTTAATGCCATCATAATCATGTTCAAGTTCTATATCTTTTTCGGCTGATAACGGATTTAAACTTAACAGTTTTTCCCAGTAAGTTAGCTCTTCATTTTCTACCGGATAGTTTCCACCTGAAGTTTCTATTTTAAGCATATAAACTACTTTATGTAGCGTATATACCAAAAGCAAAAGTACAACAAGCATTATAGCCATTGCTATAATTAACAGGTTTTGCAACTCTATAATTGGAGCGCCACTGTTGGGTTGTGCCATTGCAGCTGATGCAACTAACATCAATACTGCGGTTAATTTAAACTTATTCATACAGGTATTTATTATTTATCTAGGGGTATATTTTTCATTTTGTTGATATAGTCTTTATCGGCAGTAAAAACCCACCATAATAAGCCTATAAAAAATAGCAGAAAAACAATTAGCGAAAAGATGAGATATCCATCAACACCTTGTACATTTCCTAAAAACTGTTTCATTATTTTATTTTTTTAAACCACAGGTTAACTATACCAAAGTATAAATTAACCTGTGGCGATATATAATATTATTTATTTGCTGTTTTTGATTTACTAATATCAGTTCCCATACGTTGTAAGTATGCTATTACCGCTATTAATTCTTTTTTACTATCAAGTGCAATGCCTTCCTTTTTTAAGTTATTTGAAATGCCATTTGCTTGATCCATTAATACTTTATTAGCATTATCAATTTCAAATTGAGTGTATGGCACACCAAGCGTTTTCATTACTTTTAACTTACCCGGAGTTGAGCTTAAATCAATTTCTTGATCGGCCAACCATTGGTATTTAGGCATGATACTTCCAGGAGACATTGTTCTAGGATCTATCATGTGGTGATAATGCCAGCTATCTGGATATTTGCCACCAATACGCATTAAATCTGGACCAGTACGTTTTGAACCCCATAAAAATGGATGATCATAAACATACTCACCTGCTTTAGAATACTCGCCCATGTAACGTTCTGTTTCGCTACGGAAAGGACGAATTTGCTGTGAGTGACAAACATTACATCCTTCACGAATATAAATATCACGTCCTTGCAACTCAAGCGGTGTATATGGTTTTACACTAGCAATTGTAGGAATATTAGATTTGATTAAGAAAGTTGGAATCATTTCTACTGCACCACCAATTAATATCATTATAACTGCTAATACAGTAAATGTAACTGGCTTTTTCTCTAACACAGCATGCCAGTATTCGCCTTTTTCAAATAGTTTAGATTTTTCTAAAGCTGGCGCTTCTGCTGGCTCATTTGCAATAAGCGAACCTTGCTTAATGGTTTTTACTATATTATAAATTAACACAAGAAAACCACTTAAATATAATGTACCACCAATTGAGCGCAACACATGTAGCGGTAAAATTTGGATGGTAATTTTTAAGAATTCTGGGTATTGTAATGTTCCTTCTGGTGTAAACTCTTTCCACATCAAACCTTGTGTAAATCCGCTTACATACATTGGTATTGCATAAAATACTATACCTAATGTAGCCAACCAAAAGTGGGTATTCATTAATTTTTTAGAGTAAATGGTAGTATTGTAAATACGCGGAATTGTCCAATATAAAATGGCAAACGTTAATAAAC
>JAUCCO010000236.1:0-2760 GCA_034676125.1 Bacteroidia bacterium | reverse complement strand
AGGTAACTACGGTGTCTGTACCAAACAAAAATGCTTGTCTGCCACCAGCAACAGGGGTTGCAGGAACAGCAGTAGCCATTGGAGGGATAGAGGTAGGAGTTACTTCGTAAGCACCTAAATCTGGAACACCAGCAGCAGGCGTTTGCGGACGAGCAACATTGTTTACATCATTTAAAACATAACCTAAATGTGTACCTCTGCCATTAATAGCCCACACTGCCGAGTCTGCAGCATTTGGCATTAAGTTACTTGAAGTGGTAAATGCAGCTCTGTAATCTAGTGAATTAAGCTCTACACCATAGGTATTTCTGATATATGGTAAAGATTGGGCTCCACTAACATAGTATGGAGTGGTTCCAGGAGTATTAACTAAGTTATGGTCTGACTCAATATTAGCTACAGTTGGTGTAGTACTTACATAATATGCATAAGTACCAGTAGCATTAAACACATTATTAAGAATACGATAGTTAGACATATTTGTATTATAGTATAACTGGAAGTAACCTGAACCTAAATTTAATGAATTATGCACCACATCTTGGTAGCTACTTGCTGAGTTTCCAACATAGAAATAAGCATCACCATCACCAGTAATTTGGTTGTTGGCAATAAGCGATTTTTGAGATGCCGAATTGGTACTGTAATCAAAATACAGACGAATTGTTTTACCACTAACGCCATTATACACATTGTTTGTAAATTTAAATCCATCATCATTATATCTTATATAAGAATAACAATTTGTACCACTACTTGCACCCATGTTTATGGTGTTATTGGTAATTTTAGTATTTGAACCATAATAGATATAATATAAAGTAGAGTAATAGAAATTGTTAAATGTATTTCCATTAATTACTAAATTAGTAAACGGTGCGGTTCTGTTAACACCATAAATACGCATTCCGTAATATGAACCATCAATAATGTTGTTATCAATACATAACCCATCTCCAGCATATGCATTTGCATAAATACTGTATGATGTATAAGTTACCAGTGGATAAATAGGCATATTTATTTTACAGTTTCTGATGGTATCAAACGATGCATTTGAACCAATGGTAATGCCATAACTAGTATTGGTTGTTGCATTCTGATTTATTGATAGTTTATCAAAAATAATATAGCTGGCATTATTGCTAAATGTAATTACCGAGTTACTACCAGAGTTACTATTCCAAGCTAAAATTGCAGAGTCAGCATTATTAGCTTGAGATTTAAATGTAACTGTAGCAGATGCAGATGCACCAATAACCTGATTTAGGTTAATTGCTTCGTTATACGTACCTGTTTTAACATTAAATATTACAGATCCTGAAATGCCTCTACCATCCATTGCATTAATTGCAGATGTAAAGTCAGGGAAATCTGATGAAGATGCTCCAATAGTGTATACACCAACCATTGGTGGATTTAATGTAACGGCAATGGTATCATTAGCAGGGTTGCCATCAGCCATAAAATTAGGAGATGAAGTGTATACTTTTATGTTATTAGTAGCATTACCCAAAGTAATTTGGTTAAAGCTGTTAAATAATACAGTTACGGTATCACACGATGCTAATGTACCTGTCCATGTTTTAGATACAGGCGTACCATTGTTTAAGGTATATGCAATATTAAAACTAGTAACAGCAGTTGTACCATTATTGCGAATAACTACAGCTAAATCTTGTGCACCTAAAGTCATAGGAGCAGAAGGATAAGGCATAGATTCAATTTGTAAATCGAGTGCCACACCTTGATATTCGTAAGCGCCAATATTAGGGTTGGCAGAACGTGGGGCACCAGTATAATCATCATTCACATATCCAGTTGCCGAACCTCTGAAACAACCATTGGTTAAAGTGAAATCATTTAAGCCAGCAGTTGGCGGCATCATAGCATACGAAGAGTCTCCACCGGCAGTGCTTGTTTTAAAGTTTGCAGGAGTGTATGTTGTACCATTTCTATAAATTAAACTGCCAGAAGTTGGGTTACTAGCATTATAGTAAATATTGTTATTAACAGCATTTGTAGCAGTAATATTTGTGCCAAGGTAAACAGGAGTATAACTACCATTATCTACCGCAAAAATGTTATTTTTAACAAGTGTTTGCGATGATCCAGTGTTGTAAAAACAAGTATAACTTGTAGATGTGCCAGCCCCTGTCATTGCTATCGAGTTATGGTAAACATGCGCTACATTATTGGTGTTATTTTGGTATAAATAAATACCGTAATACCCAAAATAACTAGAGCTTGTGCTATTGCCCAAAATTACATTATTTGTTATAATGGTTTCTGCACCTGTGCCTGCTAACTGCGGGTTATAAATATATAGTCCATAACCGCCAAAGTTGGTTACTTTGTTGTGTGTAATACGATGCGATTGGGTGGTGCTGTTATTAATGTTGTAATAAAAGTAAATACCATAATAGCCATAATTTTGTGCTTGTAAGTTAAACGTATTACCAACCAACGTTATTGGATTATAACTGTAATAAAAGTAGGCGCCACAGTAATTTATATTATTAAACTCATTATTGGTAAACACATTGTTTTGGTTGTATAAAGCGTTGGAAGCTCCATAAAAAACTATTCCATAACCATTACCAGTTACAGTATTGCTATCCACTAAAACAGAATCAGCTTGCATTGCAGACATGCCAGTAGCACCAGCCGTACCTGTAAAAATTATACCATAACCAGTGCTTGAGGTTCCAGTTAAAATTGGCAAATTCATAACACAGTTAATAATTTTAACACCTGTAC
>JAUCCO010000235.1:0-2816 GCA_034676125.1 Bacteroidia bacterium | reverse complement strand
AAATTACAGAAACGCGCAAACTGACGATTACATTAAGGCCGAGTATTTTGGTAAAAATGCAGTTTTAGATCTTTTAGATCAGGATGCGTGCGTTGGTATGAGAATTTACTACGGACAAGATACGGCCGGAGTTAAAAAGTTAGTTTTGGTAGGGGTAGATGGTAGTGGAGATGACTTGGTAAGTGGGGTGATTTTGGAGTATGGAATCCCTTGTCCTACTAGTTGCTCTGCATCAAATACATTAAACTCTTGATAACGTATTTAACATACATTATTCAGTTTTTTTGGTCAATTCCATTGGTTATTGGAATAACCCGATACAAATACCTTGGCCGTCCGGCCAAGGTATTTATGGTGTATTTTGTATTGTGTTTATTTATTGAAATAACAGCAAGATCACTTGTAAATTTAGGTCAATCAAATCATCACGTTTATAAATTGATGGACTATATTATAGTATCTGTATTTTTGGTGCAAAGGTATTTTATAGATGGCTTAAGCACTAAATTATGGGCCCATTTTACCCTAGTTATATGCTATGTAATTTGGTCTGTCTTTTTTAAAATTAGCATCGAAGTTTGGGGTGGATTAGACTCTTTTGTTTATTTACTGTATGCCTCCTTGCTATCAGCGCTTAGAATAAATAGCCTTATAAAAACTGAGGATGAATTAAACGAACAAGAGTTCTGGTTTTACTCGGGCTTTCTTGTTTTTTCTTTTTCGGCCAGTACATTAATATATTTACATAAATACTTAAAGTCAGATCAAACATTTCACCACTACTATCATAATATTTACATGTTACTAATAGTGGTATCGTCAGGTATACTTTTCACCAAAGCCATGTTATGCAAACCGAAAGTCAAGACCTCTTAATCTTACTTGTTTTTTCTACACTGTCTATGTTTTCATTGGCAACATTTTTTGTGTACACTGTTTACCGTTACCAAAAGCGTATTCAACAAAAACAAAAAGAGCTTTTTGCTGCTGTAATTCAAGCACAGGAGCATGAAAAGGAACGTATTGCCAATGATTTGCACGATCAGGTTGGGCCACTATTGTCTAACATAAAGTTTAACATCAACTTGTTTGATTCGCCAAATAAACTGCAACAGTTTAGGCTAGATAACAATAAACTAATTGATGTAGTCATTAATAATATTCGTACAGCAGCTTACAATTTGCTGCCAAAGGTATTATACGATTTCGGACTTATTGAGGCTTTAGAAGATTTATGCGAACTGATGTCGAGAGGAACGAATATTGATATACAGTTTTTTAGTAATAATACGTTAACACCATCAAAAGTACTTACCAAACAATCAGAGCTAACCATTTATAGAATTGTAATGGAAATTGTAAACAATGCCGTTAAATACAGTAAAGCAACTAGCATTAAAGTAAAAGTTGATTTAGGCAATGAAACGTGCAACATATCTGTTAAAGATAATGGCATTGGCTTTGATTTAAACAAAATTGTAGTAAACAAAAATCATGGTATGGGCATTAAAAATATTTTTAGCAGAGTAGATGTTTTTAATGGTCATTGTCAATTAAACTCAAATCAATCAGGAACAACTTATCAAATTATATTTCAAACCAAAAACCTAGTTTAATGGAAACAAACGAGAAACTAAATGTGATTATAGCCGATGATCACGTTATTTTTAGAGACGGCTTAAAGTCATCGCTTAAAAAAATACCATTTGTGGGGCAAGTGCACCAATGCGATAATGGTCAAGATGTTATTAATATACTCGAAAAAACAAAAGCAGACCTAGTTTTTATGGATGTTGAGATGCCGGTAATGAATGGCATTGAAACCGTAAAATGGATTAAAGCCAACATGCCCCATATTGCTGTAATTATGCTTACCATGTTTAATAACCAACGATACATTATGCAACTTTACGATATGGGAGTAACCGGGTATTTATTAAAAAATACCAATATAAACGAACTGCAAAAGGCCATGTCCATGGTTAAACAAGGAGATAACTACTATTGCCAAGAAGTACAAGAAGTAATATTTAAAAATTTATTGCGCAGGGATAAGCCTAATATAGGTGAAGCTACTGCTGAAAAAATAAGCAACAGGGAAATGGATGTATTAAAACTTATTTGCGAACAAGACTCTACCGATGAGATAGCTGATAAGTTATTTATTTCTCCGCTTACCGTTAAGCGCCACAGGCAAATTTTAATGGAAAAAACCCAATCTAAAAATTTAGCAGGGTTGGTTGTATTTGCCATACAGCATAATATATACAGGGTATATAAAGATTAATATGCACAAGCTTGGCTGTGGTAACTATTATAAAGTACTTTGGCTTACGCACAAATATTTTACATAAACAATTAATGCGTTTAACACCACAATGCTACATTAAAAAAAAGCAAGCAGCCATGCTTGCTTTTTTTATACCCTAAAGAGGTACTAAAATTATGGTACAAAAGAACCAAAAATTAATTACGCAGAATGTGTAAGTATAAGAAGATAAGAGAATTGTATGCTAGGCTAATTTTGTAGGCACAGCTTAACGCAAACAAGTAATAGCTGTGCAGGCTAATTTTACGTTAATAAACAAAACGTTAAACTATTTATAAACCGGCCAGCTTCAATACTATGTCATCCATTCATTTTTTTATAACGCCAGAAAACTTCACGGCATCGCCAACGGAGTTTTTCGGGCCAATAAACACCAACCAGTACAGAACCACCACACACTTTACCTCGGCTAACAATGCAAAGGCATTTGCCATTTGTAAAGGGCACGTGCTTATAACACCACAAATAGATGCCGGTGGTGCAGAAG
>JAUCCO010000234.1:0-2832 GCA_034676125.1 Bacteroidia bacterium | reverse complement strand
GTTTTGCTGCAATTTCAGCATCTTCTTCTTCACTGGCTTCAAATCCTTCAAACCCCAACGAGAAGGTTTCTATATGTTCTTTACCACTTAATCGCATGGCTGCTAAAACAGCAGTAGAATCTAAACCACCACTTAAAAATAGCCCAAGAGGGACATCACTTGCCAATTCCTCATTCACTTTATCTACCACCAATTGTTTTAGTTTGTCTTTTGCCTCTTGGTAGCTTAATTCAGTTGGCGTGTTTATTGGTATATCCCAATATTGTTCAATACTAAGCTTATCGTTTGAAAGTGTAAAACATTCTCCGGGTTTTAAGGCAAACACATTGTCCAAAATTGTGTATGGCGCACCCACATATCCATAACTTAAAAACAATCGTAAACCATCTTTATTCACTTGTTTTTTTATGCCGGGTTGTTGCAACATGCCTTTAATTTCCGAACAAAAAGTAAACACCCCATTTTGGTGGTGGTAGTAGAATGGCTTAATACCCATGTGGTCTCTGGCTCCAAATGCAGATTGAGTATGGGTGTCCCAAACAACAAACGCAAACATGCCCCTTATTTTATCAAGAATATTTTTACCATAGGCTATGTATCCTTTTAACACCACTTCAGTATCCGAGTTGGAATGAAAGGTAAAACCTAGTTTTACTAAATCATTTCGGATGGATTTAAAGTTGTAAACCTCACCATTATATACAATTACATATCGTTTATCGTCACTAAACATGGGTTGATGACCAGCCGCAGATAAATCTAAAATAGATAACCTGTTCATTCCAATGGTACAATGTTCATCAGTAAATGTGCCACTATCATCCGGACCGCGATGCCTTGTAGCCGCGAGCATGTTATTTAAAATGCCTGTATTGTTATTTCCGATAATCCCTGCTATTCCGCACATACTTCTTTGTAAATTTGATATAATTGTTGACCGACACTTTTATACCCGAATCTTTGAGCTGCAACTCTCGATAGTTGTTCTTTGTTGATGGGCTTATTCAATTGTTCTATTATTTTTTCTGACAGTTGTTTTGGATTCTTCGGATCAAACATATCACCTTCCATGATGAGTTCACTGATTCCGCCTACGTTAGATGCTACAACTGGAACTCCACAGCAATGCGCTTCTCCAATCACGCAAGGTGAGTTTTCGATGGTACTTGTTAGTAACAATAAGTCGCATTGGTTTAATAGTTTGTTTATTGCTAATTTGTCTTGTTGGCCATGCAGAAAGACTTCATCTTGCAATTGATGCTTATTAATCAATTCTTTAATATTGTAATAATCACCATCACCAACTAAGTGGAGTTTACATTTTATTCCATATTTTTTTGTTAAAGCCACCCCTTGTAGTAAGGTTGGTATATCTTTTTCCTCTGCATTTCTTCCTACGAATATCAGGTTTTTATAATCCTTATTGGTTTGTAATGTACTTTCATATTTAAACACCTCAGTATTCACAGCGTTAGGAATTACAATACTTTTGTAATCAATAACCGCACCTGTGTATGTTGTAATACCTTTTTGTATTTTAAGTGAAACGGGTAATATTCTATTTGCGTAATTAAATGATTGAGCAGCGTTTTTATATCTTGCTACGCCAATATCAGGCCATCCTAAAAATGCACTCCAGTGTTCCGTAATTACTATTGGTATCTTGAATAATTTTGAATATAATTTTGCCAAAAAAAACGATTGGTGAAAATGGATATGTATAATACTAGGATAGAATCTTTTTATTACAATTAGTTCTAAAAAATATAGCAATAGAACTAAACGAATGTATAAATTTAAGAATGTTAAGTTTAATGACCTATTGAAGTAAAAACGTGTTACAGGTATTTCATTTTCAATAGTTGTTATCTGCTCGTGCCATTTGTTTTTCTTTTTAGTTCCATTAGGGGAGATGAATAACACCCTATTGTTAACCAAATTTTTAGTAGATAGAATGTGCTCTTGAACAAAAATTGCCGAATAGTTTTCGTTTCTACTTGGGTCTGGGTAGGAGGTTGGCCAGTGTAGTATATTTAATGTTTTTTTATTCAACTTTAATTGAATTTGTTTTTAAGTTTTAAAAAATACTTCTCATATCCGTAATAAGAAAGTAATGCGGTTAAGTAAATTAACAGAAGATTTAATGGAAATTTTGCGAAACTCATTGTGTCGTAAAACGAATCGCTGATTTTACTTCCGTATGAGGTAAACATTACATCATTACCTGGGGCAGTAAATATTTGTTGCCATATGTAAATGCTGTAAGATAGTATTCCAATATGTACCATTGGTTTGGTACTTAAAAATTTACCAATCCAATTATTTTCTCTCTTTAAATTGATAATTAAGAAAATAAGCAAAAGGAAAGCTCCAATAGATTTGTTCAAATATTTTTGATTAATACCTAGTATGTTGTTATACAAAATATAAGATAGCAACACGGTTGTGATTGAAATTAACAAAATAACCATGTTGCTTAAGCGTATATTCAATTTGCCCTTGCTGTAGTATACTCCTCCAATTGCTCCGATGAGAATTCCATCAATACCTGTTAATAATGACCACCAAATGTTATTTGGAATCCAGCTGTAATACAATGCAGTCTTAATGAAGACTATTATTAACAAGATGAGCCATAAAAAATGTTGCAAATATTGTTTCAATTTTTTTACACACCATGGATACCACATGTAGTATTGCTCTTCGTAGGACAAAGACCAAAAATGAGCAAAGAACCAATCTCCTTTAAAGATTGATATATTTCCTGACTTGTCCGGCTCACTTTTCTTGTATTTTCAACAAGCTGAAAACATGATAATTATAGCGTAAAAA
>JAUCCO010000233.1:0-2890 GCA_034676125.1 Bacteroidia bacterium | reverse complement strand
GATTGGCATCGGATAACTCTAGAAACACCTTTTGCGTAGCTAAGTCATTTTGATACTTGCCCCGTTCACGCGGACGTGCCGTCCGTGTGTCGTTAAATTTTCTAACACAGTTAAATTTTTCATAAGCCCCGTTCACGCGGACGTGTCGTCCGGGTGCAAAAAAATTACTATGAAAGTGAGTTTGAAACTCATCTTATTGGTAAAACTTTTATTGGCGATTCATTACTTGCTGAACTTAATCGGTAATAATGTGGTTGACTTACAATGCCTGCTTCTACCGGATTCATATGAATGTAATTTTCTTTTTGAGTAATAAACTTATCGCTATATAACAACTCCGGATGATTCCCTTCTTGCCAAACTTTATAACTCATTTTTTGAGTTTTAACTGAAAGGCCATTACTAAATTTAGCAAGCAGCCACTCGCGTCTGCTCTCCTGTTTGTTCTCAATAATTTCTGCAATTATTTGCTTTGATGTATGTTCTTTTAAGTCTCTTAATATATTACTTAAGCTGCCTTCACTACCAACTATAAAATGTGCATGACTTGGCATAATGACATACGAATACACTTCCAAACCTTTATGCTTCTGACAATATTTTATACTATCAATCAATATATTTACATAACACTCCCGTGTAAATAAATCAACCCAATCAACAATGGTCATTGTTATAAAATAGTTTTTGCCCTCTTCTATCTTTAAAAATTCTGACATATTCAAATTTAGAACTTTATATCAATCAACCCCACCTAGGTTTTACCTTAGTGGGGTTGCGCTGTTTTTGTTTACCGTTATAGTTTGTTTTACTGCACACGGACGACACGTCCGCGTGAACAGAGAGCTGTGGGGTAAACTAACTTAATTGAACAAGTTGAGCGTTTTTAATTGGATGTGTTTGTATGATGTAAGCACACAAATTAAACCATTGTGTGCATCGATTCAATACTTTAGCGTCTGAGGTGCAAACAACATTGGGTATTTGGGCAAGATAGGTATCTGGTGCATGCTCTAAAATTACCTCCCAATTAAATTGACGTTGCACTGCAATTTCTTGACATCTTGTTTTTATTCTACCACTGTTTGATACCGGCTTGTCGAATAGCCAAACTACTTGCTTTACACCCAATTTTTCGCAAGCATTTCCCACCATAAATAAGGCTTCATCTGTTTGCTGTACCCGTTTGTAGGTTCCATGTACCGATGAAATATCTCGGTAACAACCATCAATGCCTTTAAATATAAATGCACCAGATAGATAACTTTCTAGTAAAATAAGCACATTAAACCCATCAAGATAAAGTATGGCATTTGTAAGTGAATTTGGATGTTGTTCTCTTTGTTTTCTTGCATTCTTTTCTTGCATTGCACATCCTATACCTTGTAAAGCTAACAATTGTCTGCGGTGCAAACCGTACCTATTAAGTACTGTTTTTAATGCACTTGCCATAGTATAACCCCTAGTTAACAAATAGTTTATGTCAGCCAATGCTTCGCTCATAAGAGCTAGTTGTTTATTAGGGGTAAACAATTTTGTATCTTCAGGGCTTGTACCTCTGTTTCTGGTATTAATTGAATTCAATGTTATATGTTAAACTAGCACAAATTTAGTATGGTTAACATGAATTAGAACACCCATGTAAAACCACACCAAATTTTGGGCAACTGTTTGTTATGCTGGTTTAAATTGAGCTAACCCATATTTAATATAAAGGCAAACCAGCCTTTAATCTATCAATGGCGTCATTTATGTATTCAGGTATTGTTTGGTTGTAAGTAACTAACCATTCAGACTCATCTTCATATAAATTGCAATAGTACAAAAGAGGGTTATCCCCCTCATCCAAATATACAAATGAATACACCGCTCCAAGATGACATTCTATAACAAAATATGGTCTTGATAATGTTTTATTAAGACGAACCAAGTCATCTTGAAAGTCCTCTTGAATTTCTTGGCGTGTATCATACACACCATACTCTAGTACGTTACAATAATCACCAGCTAAAAACAATAACTCACGTAATGCCTTAGGAAAAGGCAAACCGTTGTTGTACAACTGCTCAAGTTGCTCTATCTCGCTTAAAGGAATTGGGCGATCAGGAATACTCATTTCACCAGTTGGTTCAAGTGTTCTTGGATTTGCTTGTAGATATTTAAGATATTCTATTTCCATTTTACTTAATTTTAATAATGTTCCTCAATTTTTTTCACACCTGTAACTCTTTTATCCCCCACCACATTTAGTTCGATAACTTTACCTTCTTGCCGGGCAAGTTCCCATAAATACACTAAAAAATTTTGGCAACTTGCGCACGGATAAATGGTACTATCAATACTAATTACAAATTTATCGCCTTTATGCCAATGATTGGCTAAAAAATTAAATATAAACTTCACTTCTGTGTCATTTTCTCTAACCTTGGTTGCAAACTCCGTTCACGCGGACGTGTCGTCCGTGTGTTGTTAAATTTTGTAAATTAGTTAAATTTCTCATTTGTTTTATCTTTAAGGTTAAACTTTACAAGCTAACAACCTCATCAAATTTTGCTTTATAGGGCTGTGTGTTTTTGCAACTTACTACATAGTGTAATGCATAAAAAAACGCCACTAACTTGTAGTGGAGTTTTTTGCTATTTATCTTTATAGGCAACGCGAAAGGATTAGCTGCGTTGAACTTTGTTTCGCAGGGCAGCGGGTTATTATGGGCGTGAACGGAATAAAAGTTGAAAAACAAAATATTGCTATACATTATATTTTTGCCACTGTAGGTCTTGCCCGCTTTAACTAAGTTTCGTCTTACTTATTTATTAATGCTTTACAACCTTACTCATGTGCATTCCCGACTTAACGGTATAAATGCCATTAGGCAGACTCTCTAAATCAA
>JAUCCO010000232.1:0-2948 GCA_034676125.1 Bacteroidia bacterium | reverse complement strand
TTTAAATAGTTCGGTTACTTTATTTAATGGCTTTCAAACCACCAATAATATTCGTTTACAACAAAAAAATACACAAGCAGTTTCGTTTGATGTGGTTGCTGCAAAAAATAATTTAGCCCTACAAGTTGCAAATGCTTACATGCAAGTTTTATTAAACGCTGAAGTAGTTGAGGCAAGAAAATATCAAGCCCAAAGTACCAATGAGCAATTGGTAAGGCAACAAAAATTATACGAATTAGGCGGCTCAAGCAAACTAAAATACTTGCAAGTTAAGGCGCAATACGCCAACGAAGAGTCTCAATTAGTAACAGCCGAAACCCAATTAGACCAATCGTACCTTACACTTTGGCAATTAATAAACATTGAACCAGACACCACAAATAAATTAATGAAGCCTGATAGTTCACAATTTTCTGTTGAAAAAGAGAACAAAACTGCTGCTCAAATTTATGAAGATTTTATTTCAAGAAGTCCTGAAGTAACGGCTGCAAAATACCGTGCAGAAAGTGCAAGTATTAACCATAGCATTGCACTTGGCGGCAGAAGCCCACGTATTATAATGAGTGCTGGATTAAACTCGTTTTACAGTACCCAAAGTACACGTGGCGTAGGTATGCCAACATCAAGTTTTAACCAAATTGGGGTTGATAGTTTTGGCGTGCCCGTTTATACACCATTTGCGAGATATAACAACACAGAAGTTACTCCTTTTAACGATCAGTTTGATAGAAATTTGGGTAAATCAATTGGGTTTACACTTAGCTTACCTTTATTTAATGGTTGGCAGGTAAATACCAATATTCAGAAGCAGCGAATCAACCAACAAAATGCCGACCTAAACAAAAAACAAACAGAGCTTGATTTGTATAAAAATGTGAACCAAGCTTACTTAGATTTTCAATCGGTATTAAAGCGCTATAAGGCCAGCAATGATAATTTTGAAGCCAACAAAGAATCGTTAGCCTTGGCCGAAACTCAATTTACTTTAGGCGCATTAAATTCTACCGATTATATTACCGCAAAAAATCAATATTTGCAGGCAGAAACAAGTTTATTACAAGCTAAGTACGAATTGTTATTTAGACGTAAAGTATTAGATTTTTATTTAGGAAAACCGCTATACTAAGTTATGAGCAAAATTCAGAATCAAAAGAAAAAAAGTAACCGACTACTAGTTGTTTTAGGAATAGTAGTAGTGGTATTAATTATAATTCTTGTTATTGGTAAAAAGCAAGGTTGGGTTGGCCAAAGTGATTTAGTTAAAATATCAACCACGAAAGCCGAAACCACTACCATAACCGAAAGTGTTACTGCAAATGGTAAGATACAGCCTGAGGTAGAAGTGAAAATAAGCAGTGATGTTTCGGGAGAAATTAGGGAGTTACATGTAAGAGAAGGCGACTCTGTAAAAGTGGGTCAATTATTAGCACGTATCGACCCTGAATTGTATGAATCTGCATTGGCCAGAACAGAGGCTGCTTTAAACAATAGTCGTGCAAATTTAGCAAGTTCAAAAGCAAGATTATTGCAGACTGAAGCAAAATTAACCGAGCTTGAAAAACAGTTTAAACGCAATACCCAATTGCATAATGAAAAACTAATAAGTGATGCTGAATTTGAAACTGCAAAATCAACATTTGTAACTGCAAAAGCCGAGGTGGAAGCATCAAAACAAACCATACTTGCGGCTCAATACACTGTTCAAAGTCAAGAAGCAAGTTTAAAAGAGTCGACAAAAAATTTATCGCGTACCGAAATATTTTCTCCAGTAAATGGTGTGGTTTCTAAACTAAGTGTTGAAAAGGGTGAACGTGTTGTTGGAACATCGCAAATGGCAGGAACTGAAATGATGCGAGTAGCTAATTTAAACAACATGGAAGTTAGTGTTGATGTAAACGAAAATGATATTGTAAAAGTTTCGTTGGGAGATACTACCATGGTTGAAGTAGATGCGTATGGTACACGAAAATTTAAAGGCGTGGTAACAGAAATTGCTAATTCGGCAACAACAACCACTGCTACTACTAGCGACCAAGTAACAAATTTTGTGGTAAAAATTAGAATTTTGCGCAGCTCTTATGCAGATTTAACAGAAAAATTTGGAAGCAAGCGCAGTGTATTTCGTCCGGGCATGTCGGCTTCAGTTGATATTCAAACGCAATCGGTAAATAATGTAGTTGGTATTCCTATTGAATCAGTAACTATGCGGAGTACAACTGAGTTGGATAGCGCATCAACCAAAGTAAAATACACATCAAAACAAAGCA
This sequence comes from Bacteroidia bacterium, assembly GCA_034676125.1. Lineage (GTDB taxonomy): Bacteria > Bacteroidota > Bacteroidia > UKL13-3 > UKL13-3 > UBA6183. The sequence continues at coordinate 681 of JAUCCO010000232.1, read as the reverse complement.
CAACTAAGGCAACCGATGAGGTAGAAATGGTATTTGTTTTTAATGATAATAAAGTAATGCTTAAGCGAGTTAAAACAGGCATTCAAAACGATAAATTAATTGAAATAAAAGAGGGTTTACAAGTGGGCGATGAAGTAGTTTCTGCACCTTTTAGTGCAATAACCCGCACCTTAAAAAACAATAGTGTTGTAAAAAAAGTGGCTAAGCAAGATTTATTTGAAAGTAAATAATATAAATGCTAAAGTTTAAAAAACTGATAGGTTATTGCTTGCTAATTTTGTTATTTAATAACAATATAACGTGGGCAACTACTCCTATTATTTTAGCTGATAGTAATAAAGTTATCAAACCAGCTAGAGTAGCAATTGTTGCAGGAACAACTGCTTTAGCGCTTGGCGGAACTTATATTTACTTACAAAATGTATGGTGGAAAACACAGCAGTCATCTTTTAAGATAGACCATGACATGGATTACCGCTATGCCAAAAACATGGATAAAGCGGCACATTTTATTGGTGGTGCAATGGCTGCCGAATTGTTTGGTGTAGCATTTGAATGGGCAGGTATAAAAAGAAATAAATCATTATTATATGGTGCAGTTGCAAGCACAGCAATACAAGCAATTATTGAAGTAAAAGATGCTTATGCAACAACTTATGGTTTTAGTTTTTGTTATTTGTG
>JAUCCO010000231.1:0-3063 GCA_034676125.1 Bacteroidia bacterium | reverse complement strand
CAATATCAAAATATACAATAGATGTAAAGGAACTTAACCCTGCTATTTATTTATTGCGTATTACATCAAACGGACAATCAAACACTATAAAAATTATTAAGCAATAACACTATGAAAAAATTTATTCATTTACTCGCTATTTTAGCCTTGATGTTATCATCATCTATCGTCTATGCATCTCATGCAGTAGGTGGAGATGTGGAATATGAATGCATAGGGCCAAGAAAATGGAAAATTAGGCTAACCATTTATAGGGACTGCACAGGTGCTACTTTATGTAGTAATATGGGATGTACACAAAAAATGTACGTTAAGCCCAATGCCAGCTTAAATCCATTAGGATGCAGCGCAACACCAAACCTAGATTCGCTGACTTTGAGTTTAGTTAAGGTTGAAGATATTAATAAAGCTGTGGGTGAATTGTGTGGTAGTTCAGCAAAAAATGGTTGCACCAATTTAGGTCAAGTTACTGCTGGAACATATAGCCCATCAATAGAAAAATATATTTTTGAAGGGACTTTAGATTTAAGCGCACCATCATTAAACAACGCTACTTGTACCTATTGGGATGTATACTGGGAAACCTGTTGCCGAAATGCAAATATTTGGAATTTAGCTAACTCTAGTGGACAAAGCTTGAGAATTGGTGCCACTATCAATATTTTTAATAGATCTGTTAGTCCATTAAAAAATAATTCTCCAATACTTAAAAATGAAGCTGTGATACTTTTTTGCTCTGGCCAAGAACATGTGCTTAACATGGGTGCTATTGACCCAGATGAAGACTCATTAACCTATGAAATTGCACCTGCTTTGCAACAAGGCGGAATACCTGTTAATTACCAATCACCAGGTCGTGTTAATTATCCCTTTCCTTTAAACGCTACTAAACCACCTCATATCTATTATCCGCAGCCCAATGGGCCGTATGTTATTATGGATTCAACCAATGGCGACTTTAGCTTTAATGCTTTAAATAATACCTCTGGTTATATTATAGGAAACATTAATATACGCATAAAACAATGGAATTATGATACCAATGGCTACCCTTTATTGGTTGGTATTACACAACGCGATTTGCAACTTTATGTATTTAATTGCCAAGGAAACAACCCGCCACATTTAGCCACTATTCCATCGGGGCCAAACAATAAGCCAATTTATGAATACTCGGTTTGTGCTGGCGACTCTTTGGGTTTTACTGTAATAGCAAAAGATACTGATGTTTATCCTTCAATACAAAGAGCTGATACTACTTATTTAAGCTGGAACGAAGACATAGTAAGGCCGGGTAAATTAACCTTTGGCCCAACCTATACTGTTGGTGCTGGATTACCTAGGCCAAGAGAAGATAAGTGGCTATTTAGTTGGAAAACAGAAGGGCTTGATGGTAGGCGTTTACCGTATTATTTTACAACAACTGCATTAGATAAATTTTGCCCCAATGTGGGTCGTGTAACGCGCGCTTTTAAAATTACTGTTTTTAAAAGCCCAACATTTACCATATCCAAAACAGACTTAAGGTGTGGCAACATTTCAATTAATTTATACAAAAATGCACCTTATGAATCGTTACAAACTGCATCATTACAAATTACAACAACGCCCAACGATAGGAACTTTACAAATGGCATAAGAAGTATTGCACCAATAAGCATAAACCCACAAGGTTCGCAGTTTGATAGTATTGCACAACCAAGGCTGATGTTTACAGACTCTCTTAAGTATGTGCAGCCTGGTAAATATTATATACGGTACAATTATTATTCGCCTAGTACAAAATGTGCTTCTGTAATTATTGATAGTATTGAAATTTTTCAAGATTCTATTTTAACTGCACATACTATTGCATTGGGCGATACTTCGTTTTGTTTTGGAGATAGTGTTACCTTATCAAACCAATTTAACAAGCCTAATTACAAATACCAATGGCAACTAAACAGCAGTAATTTACCTAATCAAACTGCAAATAATTTAATAGTAAAACAGTCGGGTGTTTACCGATTGCAAATAACAGATACCTTAATAAATTGTAATAGTTTTGCTAAACCAATTAATGTATTTGCAAGACCTATCCCTAATGCAAATTTTGAAGCTTCAAAAAACTGTGTTTTTACCAGTTTAAATAATACGTTTATTGACAAAAGCACCATAACAAGCGGACACACTTTAAGAAAATGGCATTTTGGCACTAGTGATACAGATACCAATAGAATAGCATTTAGAACATATACCAACAAAGGTAGTTTAAGCATTAAACTGGTTTCGACAAGTAATTTTGGATGTGTGGATTCGATAAGTAAAACCTATATTATTGATACAGGCTTTAACATAACATACGCTCCTGGTTCTTCTTTTTGTACGCCTGATACAACACTATTAACCATTCCGTTATTACCAAATTATAATTACAAATGGCTTAAAAATAATACGGCAATAACTGGTGCCACAAGTAATAACTATGCTGTTACACAAAGTGGACTTTATAAACTTATTTATACCAATTTAAGTACCAATTGTATTGATACAGCAGCTAGTCAACAACTGGATTTTTACCCTAAGCCAGTAGCCTCGGCTTTATTATCAGCATTTAACTTATGTATTAAAAATAATAATATAGTTTATAACGATAATTCCACAATACAAACAGGTAGTTTCACTCGCATGTGGAACTTTGGGGATGGAACCACATCAACCTTAAAAACTGGTGGTAAATCTTATAGCAATATAGGTACCTATAATATTAAGCTAATTGTTACTAGTGGATTTGGCTGCAAAGACTCTATAAGTGCGGCAGTAAACATACTAAATCCCCCTAATGCTGCCATAAGTATAAATGGAAATACAAGTTTTTGTGAAGGGAAATTAGCACAGCTAAGCAGTGTTAGTTACCCTAATGCAAACTATTATTGGTACAGAAATAACCAACTAATAAACAATGTAGATACTAACAATTTAAGCGTAACTTTAGGTGGAAGCTATAAGCTTATTATTGATAATAATTTACAAAACTGTAAAGACACTTCTAATACAATTACAGTTCAAGTGTATCCTAAACCT
>JAUCCO010000230.1:0-3219 GCA_034676125.1 Bacteroidia bacterium | reverse complement strand
GATGATATTTTTGTACCATCGCAAGAAAGTTACAAAATACAATCGTTAATTGATGGCAGTATTTTAACCATAAAAGATGGTATTTGGCCAGCCTTTACACCCGATTTAATTTCTATTGCATTGGTTACCGCTACACAAGCAAAAGGAAGTGTGTTAATTCACCAATGGATGTTTGAAAGCCGCTTGTTTTTTGTAGATAATTTAATTGATATGGGTGCAAAAATTATCCTTTGTGATCCTCATCGTGCAGTAGTAATTGGTAGCAACCGCGAAACAAAATTGCGTGGTATTACCATGAGCTCGCCAGATATTAGGGCAGGTGTGGCCATGCTTATTGCAGCTTTAGCAGCTAATGGAACCAGCACCATCAATAATATCGAACAAATAGATAGGGGATATCAGTTTATCGACAAACGTTTACAAGCAATTGGTGCAGATATTACGCGTATTGACTAATTTAGCGGCCATGTACAAATGGCTAATTATTGTTTTTGGGTTGATGGTTTTTAACTCGGTTGCTGCGCAAAATACCTTGCGTTTAAACGATACTTTGCCCATGTTTTATGCCAATACCTATACCAACGATACTTTTACAGTTGACAGTGTTTTACCGCATCATACCATTTTTATATTTTGGGCATCTTGGAATACGCCTTCGCTGGAGTTGTTAGAAGAACTCAACCAAAACTACAAAGCCATTAACCCAACCCGCAGAAATATTACTAAAATAAATATTGATGTGGTGGATATTAGCTTAGATGTTAAACCCGATATTTACCGCATAAATATTAAGCGCGAAAATTGGCCTTGGGAGCATCATGTAGCTGATTTTTTAGGTTGGGAGTCGCCCTTAATCGATACTTTAGGAATCACCCAAATTCCAACAGTTTTAATTGTAGATAAGCACCGTAAAATAATTGTAATTAACCCTGATATTAACCAATTGCGCAATACACTTAGCAATATAAAGGTTGATGCAGAGTTGTCAAATTGACATTTTACCCTCACATGGCAATGTATTTGCCCACAAGCACATGAAATCAAAACTAAAAAAATTTTTTAAAGGCATGAACCAAGAACATACCAACGATACTGCTGCTAACAATAACGAAAATGAAAATACGTCAGTTGATGGCAACGAAAATCAGCCAGAAACGGAAAATGAGTCAGTTCGCGACTTTGACGCTGAGTTAAAAGAAAAAGACGACAGATATTTACGTTTATACGCAGAGTTTGAAAACTACAAACGTAGAACTTCTGCCGAAAGAATTGAATTATTTAAAACTGCTGGCCAAGAAGTAATGTTAGCCATGATACCAGTTTTAGATGATTTTGAACGTGCTTTAAAAGCAATGGAAACTGCAACCGAAGTAACTGCTATTAAAGAAGGTATTGAGCTGGTTAGTCAGAAATTTAAACATACTTTAAATACCAAAGGCCTAAAAGCTATGGAAAGTATAGGGCAACCATTTAATGCAGACTTGCACGAGGCCATTACCAGTATTCCTGCACCTAGCCAAGAATTAAAAGACAAAGTAGTTGAAGAGTTAGAAAAAGGATATTATTTAGGCGATAAGGTTATTCGTTACGCTAAAGTGATAGTAGGCAGTTAATTTATTTAACAAAACCATAAAAAAACGAAAACCTTAATGGTGTTTTAAACCAACATCATTCTATAAAACTAAAAATGGCAAAAAGAGATTATTACGAAATATTGGGATTAAACCGCAACGCTAGTGTTGATGAAATTAAAAAAGCCTACCGTCAAATGGCTATAAAATTTCATCCCGATAAAAACCCTGGCGATAAAACTGCCGAAGATAAATTTAAGGCTGCTGCCGAAGCTTACGAAACTTTAAGCGACCAAAACAAACGTGCAAATTACGATCGTTTTGGACACCAAGGGGCAAGTGCTGCTGGTGGCGGTGGATATGGTGGCGGTGGTATGAATATGGATGATATATTTAGCCAATTTGGTGATGTGTTTGGTGATGGTGGTAGTCCGTTTGAATCGTTTTTTGGAGGAGGAGGAAGCCGTGGCGGAAGACGCAGCGGTGGTGTTAGGGGAAATAATGTGCGCATAAAAGTTAAACTTACTTTAAAAGAAATTGCCGATGGCGTAGAAAAGAAAGTTAAGTTTAATAGACTTGTTACTGCCGATGGATTAACTTTTAAAACTTGTGCTACCTGTAATGGTGCCGGACAAGTGCGTAGGGTTACACAAACATTTTTAGGACAAATGGCTACAACTGCAGCTTGTCCAACTTGTAATGGCGCTGGTAAAATAGTTGATAAAAGACCTAGCGGTGTTGGTGCCGATGGATTGGTGGGAAAAGAAGAAGTTGTAGCCATAAATATACCTACTGGTGTTTCGGATGGTATGCAATTAAGCATGAGCGGAAAGGGCAATATGGGTCCTAATGGTGGCCCTGCTGGCGATTTAATAATTGTAATTGAAGAGATAGATGATCCGGTTTTAAAACGCGAAGGAAACAATATTGTGTTTGATTTGCACATCTCGTTTATAGATGCCGCACTAGGCACAAACGTAGAAATACCAACGGTTGATGGTAAGGTTAAACTTAAAATAGAAGCCGGTACACAAGGTGGTAAAATATTACGTTTGCGTGGTAAGGGTTTACCAGAATTAAACTCAAATCACCGTGGCGACCAATTGGTACATGTTGATATTTGGACTCCGCAAAAACTAACTGCCGAAGAAAAAGCAGTACTTGAAAAATTGCGTGATGCAGATAATTTTCAACCGCACCCAGGTAAAAACGACAAAAGCTTTTTTGATAAAATGAGGGAGTATTTTCAATAATAATTTTGTAATAAAACCAATAAACAAAAGCCGTTTTAAAATTACTTTTAAAACGGCTTTTTTGCGAAGTAGGAGTTATGGTTGTGATGTTTGATTTGTTTTTTTTGGGGGTGATTTAAGGTTTGTTAACGTCAGAGTGTGAAAAAACTCATCCACATTCTTCATGGTAAAACTGCTTAAAAATAATGGTAAAAGCAAATGCTAATGATGTTATTTTTGTGTACTGATTTAAACCATGGAATACATCACATCTACCAACCGCAACCAGGTTGAATTACATTGCCTAGAATCGTTAATAAAAAAAGATAATGCCGTAAGGTTTATAGAAGCATTTGTAAATAAATTAGATTTAGTTCAATTGCATTTTGTAACCAAAACAATAAAGCAAGAAGGAA
>JAUCCO010000229.1:0-3300 GCA_034676125.1 Bacteroidia bacterium | reverse complement strand
TGTTTTTGTAAAAATGGTCCATTTTTACAAAAACAAATCCGTTTGGTTTACCACCACCTACATCTTTAACAGTTCCCATAACTACGGGGTTATTGTCTTTATCAAAAGTAAATCCTTTGTATAGGTTTGTGGCTCCACCTCCATATACTTTTTTGGCCCAAGGCTGTGCAAATAAATTACTGAAACTTACAAGAGATAGAATAAATAAAATTAAGATTGCTTTTTTCATATTGTTTAATATTTGTTGTTTAATATTACCCTAATTATTGGGTAATAATGATTATTTAATAAATGAATTATCGTGTTTTTAAAGCTGTTTGTTTATGGGTTTCATAAACAAATTTCACTGCTATTTTTTTAATTAACCGCAATATGTTTAGGCTATAACTAAGCTACAAAACTTTAAATTAAGCCATGAAATGCTCTTACCAATACTAAAAAAATAGCGTGCGCGCAAAGTAAAGGTTGTTACAACTTGCTGCTGTAACAACCTAATACAATAACACATTATTTTGGGGTTAGTTTTTTATAAATTTAGCGTAATACACACCATCTTTACCAATAGCATTTAAAAAGTAAATACCATTAGGCAACTGGCTAACATCAATAGTTTGGGTATTAAAATTCAAAACAGTTTTGCCAGTTAATGTTTGTACACTACCTTCAATAATTGGTTGTGTAATGGTTAAGTTATCATTTACTGGGTTTGGATAAACTGAAGCAATTGTTGCTTCATTATTTTTCTGTAATCCGCTGTTTAAATTATCTCCTTTTCGCATAATAACCGTTAAGTGATCCCATGATTTTAGAGCAGCTTTAACAAGTGTACCATAAAAAAGAATATCTTGACCATGCACAACTTGGCTATATAAATTTCCAGCATTATCATAAGCGGCATGTTTAACCGAAAAGCCAGCGGCAGTTTTTGAATTGGTGGTATTAACCTGAAAACTATCTGCAAGGCTTAAATCTTGATTAAACCCAAGTATTGCCCACGCTTTTTGGTTGTTGATGCTTGTAATTGAATCTGCCTCAAGATACATTGTACTTGTAAACCTATTAAATACAACAAGTTTATTTTTACTTACCACAAGTTCAGGTTCTTTATCAAGCCAATTAAAGCGCTTGTATGCTACTACCTTTAAATTGCTATCAAGTTTAAGAAGATTAGCACTTCGTAAATTGTATTGAGATGGGCGTAACTGCATGATGGTGTCAGTTCCATATACACTGCCCCCGCCATCCTTCTCCGAGTAAATATTATGCACCAAGAAGTAATAATTACCATTTAAATACTTAAGCGTTTTAGCTACGTCTGCCCTGGTAGAAACTGCTGCCTTATATGTAGTACTCGCTATTAAAGTTGATGGTTGGGTATAGCTAAATTGATAAATATCGAGTGTTGAACTATTTGAAGCTACACCAATTTGATAAGTGTTATCAGGCAATACACTAAACATAATAGGATTTGTGTAATAAAACTTATCTACGTTTAAAAACTTATCTAAGCTTCCATCAGTTAAATTAAAAGTAGCTAAACAAAAGCTAGTAATGGAAGATGGAGTTGATGGTAATTTTTCAACAAATGTTTCATTATAAAAGACAGAATCACCAAAAAACCGCATCATCATATGTATTTTTCCATCCTGCATGTGCGCATCAAGTACTTCTTTAACGGTTAAACCACTTTTGCTTCCAAATTTTAAATGCCAAACATTGTTACCGTCATTATCAAACTTAGCGATAAAAATATTTGAATAGCCGGCCATGTCTGGTTTAAATGTTTTTAAAGTATCTGTTCCAAAAGCTATATAATTCTCAAATGAACCTACATAATAAATAAACCCTTGTTCGTCTGTAAACATCTTAATACAAACAGTCTCACTTCTTCCATCATATTTCTTCAATACTTTTTGAAGCCCTGTTACTTTATCTAATTTCATAAATGCAAACACATTGGGTTTACCAGAACCAAGGTCTTTTGAAGTACCCATAATAACAGGATTGTTATCTGCATCAAACGTAAAGTGATTGAATACATTTGTTCCTCCACCACCATAAACTGATTTTGCCCAACCTTGGGCTATTACATTGCTGTAGTTAGCAATGGTTACAACTAGTAAAATAAAGATAGCTTTTTTCATAGTAAAAATTAAATGATTAAAGCTTTCAAAATTAAGACAAGATTAAAGAATTAAAAATACGTTAATCAACGTAGTTTTATAAAATTTAACCAAATCAAACCAAAAACATAAAAGACTATTTCTGTTTTATTCTTCCTCTGCGGGTGGAGTTTCTTCATTGTAACTAAAGTAGCTTTCGCCTAATGTTAAAAGCATATCTTTAACTTCATTTGCTTGATGGGTATCTTTTTGTTTTTCGTACGAAACCACTAAATTTCTTAATATTCTTTTTATGATAGAAAGGTTACTACAAGCCTCAAAATAATCTGGCTGAGGCGTAATTCTTAATTGTTTAATAAACAACTCTAAGTTTGCTTTACTAAATACTGCACCTTTATTGTATGGGTTGATATAAAACAAAACCCTGCCTTCTCGGTAATCTGGTTTTGATTTAAAATTAAAGGGGTCGTTGTTTATTAATGCTGCTTTTTCTTCTTTATAAGCACAAACAAAATGCTGAGGTAAATTAACACCAAAAATAGGCAAATGTAACCGCTGTCCTATCAAAATAAAAATTACAGCCAACATAATGGGGTTACCTTTTTTTGATGAAAGTACATCGTTTATAAATGAGTTTTCGGGTGCATGGTAATTATCTGAATTACCTTTAAAACCAGCCTCATTAAAAAGTACATTATTTATTACTTTAACCTTTTCGTATGGACTTAACTCATAATGCATATCTAACCAAATATCCAGTCTTAGCTGGTCTATTTGGTTAATAATATCTTGTGTATTTAGTTTGGGATAACGATAACGGGCAATTAAACAAACACCTGCAATTAAATCGTGTTCGGGTGTATTAAACCAACTTTTAAGTTCTGCTAAAAGTTGGGTGTATTGTAGGTTGTGTATAACGCGTTCAAGTCTTTCTTTTTGCTCGCCATTACTAAGCACAAGGTGCTCCGATTCAAGCAAAGGAATTACGCTAGCGCCTAACGAAAATAGCTTACCTTCTACATGTTCAAGTACCTCTTGATCGCTATCGTCAAGTAAAGCAATTAACGAATAAATTTCCTTTTCGTCCATTACACGTGATTGAAATACAATACTACTTTTTTGCTACTTTTTTTGCTGCCGTTTTTTTAGCTGCGGTCTTTTTAGGAGCAGCCTTTTT
>JAUCCO010000228.1:0-3338 GCA_034676125.1 Bacteroidia bacterium | reverse complement strand
TAACTCTACAAACCAGTATGTCACGCTAAACTTTACGGCCCCCTCATCTAGTATCTCACTAGGTATTGAAGCAGGGGATCAACTAGATGGACTTTCTTGTGAAATAGAAGAGATTAGTTTAATAGAGACTACTTACGAGCCAATCTCAGACGAAAACTATCATCGCCCTGATTATTTGTTAAGCTTTAATTTAACTAATAATTCAACAAGCATTAGAACCAATAAAACGAGTTATAGTATTGAAAATGTATTTGAAAGTGGATATTTACTTTATCGTTTAAGAAGGGTTAGGCCCGACTCTGTTGATTTTAAAACAAGTAGGTTTAGTGATTGGAATTGTGCATTGATAAATGGACAAGTTAGCGCATACCCTAATAAGCTTAAATTAAAAATAAATCCACACGAAAATGATAGTTTAAACTGGAATTATCAAATTACATATAGCGAACAAGGGATAAAAAGTGATGGCATTGGGTATTATGATGGATTATTAAAGCCAAGGCAACAAGTTACATTAAGCAATGCGGATAGTACAGCAATTGTGGGAGAGACAAAGTATGATTTTAATGGTAGACCTGCCGTGCAAATAGTACCTGTTCCAGCAGTAAGCACAAATGGTTCGGCAGCTTATTCCAACAATATTCGGTATTATAATAACTTTAATCGTAATGCCAATAATCAATCATACTCAGCAAATGATTTTGATCTTGCAATAGATACTTGCAGTGTTGATACAGCTGGCGGCCTATCAAATACATCTGGTGCTTCTCGTTATTATTCATCAACAAACCCTGATAAAAACAATCATCAGCAATATTTACCAGATGCTGAAAATTACCCTTTTGTACAAACCGAGTATTTACCAGATAATACAGGAAGAATAAAAAGACAAAGTGGTATTGGGAAAAATCACAAATTAAATAGTGGACACGAAACCACATACGATTACTCTGCACCAGTGCAGGAGGAACTAGATTGGGTTTTTGGTAGCGAGGTTGGTTTTCATCAGCATTATAAAAAGCAATCAGTTCGCGATGCAAACGGTCAAACAAGTATAACTTATACTGACTTGTCGGGCAAAGTTATTGCAACCGCTTTAGCGGAGTTTACACCAAATAATCTTGATGCATTACCTAGCAACAGGCCTTCAACACTATTGGTTAGTAAATTGAATGAAAAAAATGTAGTAGATGGAGATGTAATAAGCTTAACGCATGAAGCTACTCTAAATAAGCAGGGGCCTATTTACATTGATTACCGCATGAGTAATGCTCCATTTACGGAGAACTGTTTACCTATTGATTTCTGTTTTAAATGCAGTTATGTATATGATTTAAGTTTGATAGATAAATCATGTGGTAAAACCGTTTTTAGGGTTTTTGATACGATTGCAGCTATAAATCCTTACGACACTTTGTGCGGATATATTGCTTATACAAGTATTAAAAACTTAAGATACCAGCTAAATGAAATAAATTCATTAATTGATACTACATATTTAGACACACTAATCAGAATTAATAATTTACCAGCAGGTACTTATAGTTTAACCAAGTCATTGCGCATTAATCCAATGGCGTATGATTATTACATGGCTCAATATCTCGAAAAGGCAAATTGTTTAATACCATTCGATACGTTTTTTCAAAAAGCGGTAAACGAAATGGACTTTTCTCAGTGTAATAATTGTGATACGTGTGGAGGTGTTGATAGTTTAGGCTATTGTGATGCAATATACTATAATTTGTTAGGAGATATAAATCCAGGCGGGCAATATGCCTTGTACGAAGTTGATCCTAACAATAATAGTAACTATTTATTAATAGATAGTAATACATCTGTTTTACGGGCAGCTATTTATAAGCAAATTAAAAGCTATACTAGCCAAGGTAAAGTTGATATGATTAATTTACCCAATGGTACTATTGATTCAGTCTATAAGGCTGATGTTACCACATTTATTAAAACATTTAAAAGTTCATGGGCTGATAGTTTAGTTAAATTTCATCCAGAATACTGTTATTATAAGTTTTGTAAAGATTCAATGACTGCTAGTTATGAGTATGATTTTAATAAAATTAATATAAGCACTTATGACTCGGCATTTAGTGCCGGATTTTTAAATCCAACTTCAATAAGTGGGTTAAAACATAATTATCCAATAAACTTATTAGGTGAAGATCCTCTTTTTATAAATCGTCCTGATTTGCGAGATAATATGAATGAAATGTTAAAACATTACATACTTTCAAACGATACCATATATGATATATGGGAGGCGGCTGCAATGGTTAGCGTTTGTAATGTTATTGAAGATGGCCTTGAACGTTATGCATGTGTGCAGGCAATTTCAGACAATAGGGTAGTAGATAGTTTATTTTTTAGCAAACAAAACAAAGATGATTTTTGGTTAGCATTTGCAGGTATTTATAATGATGTAAAAAATAGGATTATAGACTCACTAATGGCAACTGCGCCTGTTCGATATAGTAACGCTAATATTACGTATCCAGCATACGGTATTATTGGTAATAGTGGAGATTACGCACATAAAATTAGAAGATATAATGTTGGCAATATTATTGGGATTAACCGCAACCAATCAGTGCAAAATATGCAAAGTGAAGTGCATGATAAAGCTGAACAAATACTAAATTCAGACAGTAGTTGTTACCACACTTCCATTTTTTGGATTGAGTCGCTAAAGCCTTGCTCTTTAATTAACGAAAGCAATTATGAAACAATTCGTGCAAGTTTGGAAATTTTATGTAATGATGCAAAAAAATATCAAACAGAACTTGCATTATATAATGCAGCTTATGTGCCGATAACAGATAACATTGCGCAGTTTCATACTATTGATGATGTTTTAACATATCATTTTGGCAGTTCATATAAAAGCATGTTGTGTAATGCAGATATAATACCCAACACTAATAAGCCTAATCATAGTTATGTTACCAGCCAAACTAAAGATTGCAAATGTACTGAAGGGTTAACAATAGTGCCGCCAAAGGTAGTGTTGCATCCAGAAACTCCAACTCGTTTTGGGCGTTCGTGTATAAAAGACTCTATGATGCTAACCAGTTTTGGTTCTGGTGTACTTGATTTTATTAATGAACTTTTAGATAGCAATTCAATTGAACGTAATTTTATAGATACAAATTTTGTTAGCTATAAAAATAAACTTATTAATATAGCCCAAATTACTAGTAAAATATTAGTAAGGTCTGAAATAAAAAGCACAAACTTTGTAGGAAATTTGGCCTCGCAAAACAGAACTGATTGGCGTATTAATTTTTTAGACCCAACAAATAATGTTGATAGATGCAATATAT
>JAUCCO010000227.1:0-3433 GCA_034676125.1 Bacteroidia bacterium | reverse complement strand
AGTAATATGGGATGTACACAAAGCATGGTAGCAAAACCTAACACAGCCTTAAACCCATCAAGCTGCAGCGCTACACCCAACCAAGTCCCCTTAACTTTAAGTTTAAAAAAGGTTGAAGATATTAGGAAATCTGCTTTGGAATTGTGCGGTAGTTCTGCTAAAAATGGTTGTACTAATATTAACCAAGTTACTGCCGGAACCTACAATCCATCAGTAGAAAAATATATTTTTGAAGGCACCTTAGATTTAAGTGCACCATCATTAAACAATACTACTTGCAGGTATTGGGATGTGTATTGGACCTTATGTTGCCGTAATGTAGATATTTGGAATTTGACCAACTCTAGCGGGCAAGATTTTAGAATTGGTGCTACCATTGATATTTTTAATAGATCGGTAAATCCCTTAAAAAACAATTCGCCCATAATAAAAAATGAACCTGTAATTGTGGTTTGTGCAAACCAAGAGATTGTATATAATATGGGCGGTATTGACCCTGACGGAGATTTACTTACTTATGAAATTGCTCCTTCAATACAATCAAATGAAGTTTCTGTTGTTTACAAAGCTCCTGGAAGTGCAACATATCCTTTTCCATTAAACTCTACCAAAGCACCCCATAATAATTATCCTCAACCAAATGGGGCATATGTAATTATTGATTCTATTACTGGTACCATACGTTTTAATGGGTTAAATAACACACCAAGTTATATTGCTGGCAACTTAAATATGCGCATAAAACAATGGACCAACGACTCTAATGGGGCACCTGTTTTAGTGGGCATTACCCAACGAGATATACAAATGTTTTTAATCAATTGTCCACTTAATAATGCGCCAAAACTTACTGCATCTGCAAGCTTGCCAAGTAACAATGCCGTATTTAACTACGAGGTAAATGAAGGCCAACAACTTTGTTTTACTGTTACTGCAAAAGATAGCAATGTTAGCCCAATAAGTACTGGGGTTGATACAACTTATATTTCGTGGGATTCGAGTTTGGTACGACCAGGAAAGTTAACTTTTGGGCCAACCTATACAGTTGGTGCTGGACAAAGGCCACGTGAAGACCAATGGCAGTTTTGTTGGCAAACAGACAGCTTAGATGGAAGAGATTTGCCCTACACATTTACAGTAACAGCAATTGATAAATCGTGCCCAAGTGTTGGTAAAACAACACAATCGTTTAGTATATTGGTAAAACAAACGCCATCATTTAGCAGTTATAAAACTATAATGCCATGCCGAAGGGTTGTGTACAACCTATTTAAAAACAAACCCAATAGCACTATAAACACTGCTCTAGTTCAAATAACTACATCGCCAAACGATAGAAGCTTTAGTAATGGAACAAGAAATATTTCTGCAATCATTACCAATCCAAATGCAGCCCCGGGAGATACGTTAAATCAACCAAGATTAATGCTTGCTGACACGTTTAACTATCTATTACCAGGTAAATATTACACAAGATTATACTACACCTCATCAACCCAAAATTTTATAGCTCCGTTTATTGATAGCATAGAGGTTGGCAACAATTTAACTATAGGATTTATAAATGCAAATGGCCCTACCAGCATTTGTTATGGCGATAGTGTGGAACTTGAACCAATATATAGCCAACCAAATTTTAAATACCAATGGTTGTTAAACAACGTAAATATTACCAATGCCACACAAAGTACTTTAAAGGTTAAGGTAGCCGGCAGTTACAGCGTAAAGGTTACTGATACGACATTAAACTGCATCAATTTTTCTAACCCAATAACGGTTCAGGTTAATCCTAACCCAGTGGCTAATTTCTACTCACCTAGTATGTGTACTAAAGTAATCAAGGCACAAGCATTTATTGATATTAGTACAATACCATCTGGCAACACAAAAAGAACTTGGCAATTTGGCACCAGCATTAGCAACCTTGATACTGCTATAGCAATTAATAAAGTATTTAATAGCGTAGAAGCTGTTGATGTTAAATTGGTTTCGATAAGTAACTTTGGCTGCAAAGATTCAATTACAAGGACATATTATGTTGACCCTGCTTTTTATATGCCAAGTAGAGAACCTAACGAATCTTGCGAAAATGACACCACAATATTAACGATATCTTCACCACTGCATTTCAGGTATCTTTGGTTAAAAAATAATGACACAATACCCGCTGCTATTTCCAGCCGATATGCGGCAACTACTAGTGGAATGTATGTTGTAATAGGCACTAATACCTATAACAATTGTGTTGATACCATGGGTATATTCAATTTGGCTTTAAACCCAAAACCAAAACCAGCAGCTTTGTTATCATCAAACAACATATGTATTAATAATAGCAATTTAACATTTACAGATAGTTCCACTATTAAGTCGGGAAGTTATACGCGTTTATGGAGTTTTGGTGATGGAACTACAGCAACCACTATAACTGGAAACAAGCAATACAACAATGTTGGTTCGTATACATTAAAATTATTGCTAACAAGTAATAAAAATTGTAAAGACTCTTTGATTAGAACAATTAATGTAGGTAATCCTCCGGTAGCAAATATCAGTGCAAACGCAAGTACAAATTTTTGTGAAGGAAATGCAGTACAACTAAGTAGTATTTACTACCCAAATGCAACCTATTATTGGCACAGAAATAACCAATTAATAAGCAATGCAGATACAAGCAATTTAAACGTAACATTAAGCGGAAGTTATAAGCTTATTATTGATAATGGTGGAGTATGCCGTGACACTTCTAATACAATTACGGTGCAAGTTAACCCTAAACCTAAAGTTGGATTTACAGTAAATAAAGATACCCAATGTTTAAATAACAACCAGTTTTTAGTTACCGATACCAGTTTAATTAGTAGTGGTAATTATAGCAGAACTTGGACATGGGGAAACAACACAAGTAGCCAACCAAGTTTAAGTATTAATTTTGCTAATGCAGGCAATCAACAAGTGCAATTAAAGGCCACGTCTAACATGGGTTGCAGTGATAGTATTGCTAAAACACTAATGGTAATTGCCCAGCCTAACCTCGGCCCAATTGCAGGGCCTTCAATTGGATTAGACACCCAACAAGTTTATGATTATGAGGTAAACCAACAGTTAAACCATACTTATAATTGGACTGTAACCAATGGAAATATTACAACAGGACAAGGTACTAAAACTATAAAAGTACAGTGGTTAACTGCGGGCATTGGTAAAATAAAAGCCACCATCACAAATGCAAATAATTGCAGTAAAAGTGATTCGATAACTGTAAGTATTAATACAGCACCTAGTATAATTTCATTTACACCACAAACTGGTACAAATGGAACTGTGGTAACTATTAATGGTGGTAATTTTATTAATGTTAGTGCGGTTACTTTTGGTGGTGTTAATGCTAAAAGTTTTAATGTGGTTTCTAATACTGTGGTTTCGGCTATTG
>JAUCCO010000226.1:0-3491 GCA_034676125.1 Bacteroidia bacterium | reverse complement strand
AACACACAAACATCCTCATTGATTGTTAAGTAAAATTCTAAGAGGCCGAAAGAATCATTCAAAATTAGTTTATAATAAAAGCATAGACGCTTTTAGGAGAGTCGAATTTATTACGAATTGGTATACTTACGGATTTACACTTATTTAATTCAAAAATTCATACCTATTAAAGTTTATTTATTTAAAAGCTTTATTTCTATTCTTCTGTTTTTTTGCCTGCCTTCCTCTGTTGTGTTATCTGCAATGGGTTTAGCACTTCCATAACCATGGTATTGCACTTGGGTTTGTAAAACACCTTTTATTATTAAATAATCTGCTACACTTTTTGCCCTTTGGGTTGATAGTTGCAAATTATCAGCATCGCTGCCCACATTATCAGTGTAACCTTGTATTTCAATAACTAAACTTGATTGTTGTTTTAAATGATTAGCCAGGTTATTTAAACTTTCAAAAGATGCTTCATCAATGGTTGAACTTTGTGTTGCAAAATATATGTTTTCTAATACCACGCTCTCGCCAACCTTTTTATCTTGGATAACCTGTTCAGTTATTTGTTCTACCTCTTTTCGCTTATAACTGCAATCGCAAGTTGTGGTGTCGTTTATTTCTACTAAGGAAACGTTATCGATGTAATAGTAAACTGTGTTGTATGCAGGCTTTCGTTTGCTTGGTTTAATTCTATTACTTTCTTTATCAAAGTAACCAATAGTTAGATATTCCTCGTTACCCAAAGCATTGTAAATACCACAAACATGTAACCATTTATTTTTATTAAACAACACAGAGTCTTTACTACAAGTCATTTTTCCAAATAAAGGCTGTTCAATAAATTGCTTGCCTTTACCTTTTGGCTTGTTTACGCTAATATGATAATCGAACGATTGCAATGCGTAGTAACCTGCGTCTGTGTTCAGTAAATTCATTGATACGCAATATCTCTTTTGACTAGTAAGTTTTTGATTTAACTTCACGCTTAGATACTCTATGTACTGGTATTCACTCTCTTTATAATTACAAACCAAGCCAACAAAACATTTATCGGGTGGTTGCAAATAACTTAGAACTCCACTTCGGTTATTGTAATAATCAGGTGTTGCTCTATTGGGTGAATACCAATGAGACAGTTTCCCTAAGGTGCTAAAAATTCTAACACGTTTATTTTGCTTAAAATCACCATTTGGAACGAAATTTTGAGATTGTAAATTACTTCCAATCGAGATAAATACTAACATAATTATAATTCTACAATCCATGATACCATTTGCTTAATCTACCACGTCCCATAATCGGTGTTAGCACTTTTTGTTTAATATAAAAAGAATGATTAATAGGTTTAGAAGTAATCTCACGTACTCTAAAATGATTTGTTCTTCTAAAAACAGGGTTTGTTCTACCAGGCACTAATTTAAGAAAGGACATTGCCATGGCAACGTTGTTTAACTTTGCATCCCCTTTATCTTGAGCATATAATGACAAAGGATTTGATAGCATTCCGAGGAAAAACCAGATTCCTGAGTACGTATGATAACCTGTTACAGTTTCATCTGTATTGTATGGAAAGATTCTCATTGGTAGGTATAAATTACCAATCTCCCCCGCTAAAGTGATTATCCCAAGTGATGGAGGAACAAAATCTAAAGTTAGTCTGGTTCCAATAAGTTTATTACCAGCTAAATTAGCTGGTACGTCATACCTATATACTCCGTCAGATTCATTGACAGGCTCTAACTCTATCCAATCAGTTTTCATATACTTTGCAACTGGAACAGTGTTTCTATTATATTTACCTCCAGTAAAAATATTACGAATAGTATTACTAATAGGTTGTATTATTTTTTTTAACCAGGAACCACCTCCATCACCTCCATTTTTTCGGCTATGCTTTGTATAATATTTATTCCACCCATCGCCACGAATACCATCCCATATACGATGGAAAAAAGTAGCTACTTTACCCTTAAACTCTTTAGGTTCACCCTCTAAACCCAATGGGTCAACAAAGTAAATTGGATTATTGTTAAAGGCAGCATATGAACTTTGCCAAGCATAAGTTAACGGATCCACATTCCACCTTCTACCCAACCTGCTATCGTATTCCCAATATTCTGCTGTGTAAGCTCCAATAAAAATTTCATCGTCTTTTTCGCTACCTGCATTAAACCCATATCGGTAAGCTCCTTTCGCTTCCTCGGCTTCAATACCCGGTAAGGCCAATACGTAGTTTAAGGTTTGGTTGGCACAACCACTTAATACCTGGCTGTAGGCCGCATAACTGTAATTGCGGTTGTAGTAACTGTTTAAGTAATTACGCACCTGCACACTATCGTTAATGTTTACACCTGCATTGGCCAGCATGGTTAAGTTTTGGTTTATAGATGTGCAGCTAATATAGTTAATGCCGAGTAATTTTAGTTATTGAGTTAATTTTAATTCTTCTCCTCGGCATCTACCATTGCAAATTTGTTTTGTTGCCACAAAAACAAATGCAATTGGTAGGATTTAGCTTGGCATTTCAACCACTATTAAATATTCAAGCTCTACTTTTAAACTTTCTTTTATAAACCAACCCCACCAAGTTTTACTTAGTGGGGTTGGTTGTTTTAGTTCACACCACGCGAAGGGATTCGCGCGCTGAACCACGTTTCGCGCGGCAGCGGTGGAATCATATTAATACGGAGGCGTTACTTTTACATCTTTAATGTGCAATATACATTTTCCATTATTATCATACTCAAAATATTCACCAAATAATTTATCATCTTTCATTGTCCCTTTATATCTTATTACTCCGTTATCAAAATAGGTAACATATTCCCCATTCCTCACACCATTAATATAATTATATTTTGCTTTGCATAGACCTTTTTTATTATAAATTTTAAACTCACCATTTAAAAGACCCGCCTCATAATTCGCTTCATATTGCAATTGATGACCGTCATACAAATAAAATTTAGTATTACCTTCTCGTTTATTGTTTTTATACGTTCCTACAACATAATACTCATCATAAGAAGGCATATTAAAAAAAGCATATATTCTTCTCTCATGCCAAACTCCTGTTCTAAAACTATTAGAATCGATATGATTAATTGTGTCGGAATCAATTTCAGACAAATCATTAGAATAATAAAATTTAGATTTTGTATAATCTACTTTATTACCATGTACTGTTTTTACAGCCCCTAGTTCCTTATTTTTTTCTATGTAAAATGTTTTGTAAAACAAGTAAACCCCATGATTATAATATTGAATCCGCGTAATTTTTGCCTTTCGGTTATAATAATAAATTTTCCCATGCAACTTATCATCAATATAAAACCTACTTGACTTAATTTTATTTTTAGAATAGAATGTGTTCCATTCCCCTTGTTTTCGTCCTAATGAGTCAACTCTATTGGTAATTTCTTGAGCAAAAGATGCAGGTAAAGAAATCATTACTAAAATAAAAAGGCTCAATATTTTTTCTCTGTTCATAATTATTAATTTTT
>JAUCCO010000225.1:0-3503 GCA_034676125.1 Bacteroidia bacterium | reverse complement strand
GGGACGAAGCTTCGGGACGAACCAGACACCAAAGCTGTCTTTAATAAAAACGCCCCAACTTTCGTTGAGGCATTTAGTTTTGTGGGCCCACCTGGTCCCGAAGCTTCGGGACGAACCAGACACCAAAGCTGTCTTTAACAAAAACGCCCCAACTTTCGTTGAGGCGTTTAATTTTGTGGGCCCACCTGGAATCGAACCAGGCACCTACTGATTATGAGTCAGTTGCTCTAACCTAATGAGCTATAGGCCCTTGGATTGCTCCAATATTTCCTTTTAAATAGTTGAGATTTTATGGTGTGTAAAACCTTTTTATTTTAAAGGAGTGCAAACATATATTTTTGAAACTTGTTATACAAGTATTAGATGACAAAAATTACAACTATTATTTTCGACCTTGGTGGTGTGATACTTAATTTAGATCAAGACCGCACTTTACGCGCCTTTAATAAATTGGGTGCCGACTTAGATTTAATGAATGATGTTTCTACAGTGTTTAAAGATTTTGAAACAGGAAGAATTACTGCTGATGATTTTAGAAATACTATCATAACCCATTTAAAAGGTAATATTACTGCTGCACAAGTTGATGATGCTTGGAATGCCATGTTGCTTGACTTGCCAACAGAAAGGTTAACGATGCTTAAAAACTTACGTAAAAAATTCCGATTGTTTTTATTAAGCAATACCAATAGCCTACATATTGATGCGTTTAATTTGTATCTAAAACAGCATCACCCTAATTTAAATTGGTTTGGATTGTTTGATAAGGTTTATTATAGTTACCAAATAGGTTTGCGCAAGCCTGATACAAATATTTACGAATTTGTATTAGACCAAAATAATTTAAAACCGCATCAGTGTTTGTTTATAGATGATATGAAAGTAAACTTAAATGGAGCAAATCAAATTGGCTTGCATACCATTTGGGCACAAAATCCTTTAGATAACAACATGTTAAAAGAAATAAATAGCCTTATTGCAGCATTTACTGCCAGCATGAATTAGCTAGGGTTTTCTGTTTTGGTATCCTCTTTTACGCCACGCTTATAAATAATCAACCCATTTAAAAAGTTGCGCAATATTTGGTCGCCCATGGGTTTAAAATTGGTATGATCTTCACTTCTAAAAAATGCAGATAACTCGGTTGGGGTTATTTTAAAATCAACCAGTTTTAAAATTTCTATTATATGTTCGTTGCGCAAATGAAGTGCAACACGCAGTTTTTTTATAATATCATTATTGCTCATCGTGTTTGTTTTTAATTAATCGTTTTTCAATAACTTAATATAAAATAATGGATTACGCAACTTAGCACGTAAATCTAAATCTTCAAACATGCAACTTATGGTTTCGCGTAAGGCTTTGTTTTTATGTGCTTTATTTTTCTTTTAATAACGTGTTAATTATTTCTTCAAACTCTTTTGTGCTTGGTGGAGGTAGGTTTTTATATAAAATGTTTCCATCTTTATCAAGTAATGCATAATGTGGGTATGACACAACACCAAACCTGCTCATTACACTTTCATTAAGTCCATTATATAAAAATATCCAATTTAAGTCTGGCCTTTTTTCAAGAAAATTAGTCATCTTATTAATATCATCATCTACATTCATACTAATAATAGTAAGCTGGTCTTTGTATTTCCTATTCAATTGGTTTAGTTTACTAAAACCCGCAATACATGGTTTACACCAAGTTGCCCAAAAGTCAATTAAAACCGGTTTTCCTAAAAAACTGTCAATATCGGTTGCTTGCTTTTTTCTGTCAAAAAAAGGATAATTACGAAGTGATCCATACTCAATAGGACTACTACCATCTTTATTTTTGATTAAACTTTTGAAAAGTTGTTTTAAATATGGGTTGGTTTGCAGGTTAATTAAAGAGTCACAAAGTGTTGTTAAATCTTTTTTATCTCCATAATAATATCCGCGATTCTGTATCAATTTAATCCTTAGCCATCTACTAAGGTTTTCGTAATCTGGAACAGAATAAATTCTTTGGTTGAAGATTACATCATTTAATTGGTTTTTGTTTTTAATAAAAAGAAAAGTTGTGTTTAGTTGTGTGTGTTGTGCGCAGAACCATAGCTTTCGGTCAGCAATAATAAAAAAAGCCATCATTGATCCAATTCTTTCGTCAAGCTGATACTGATTCAGCTTACTACTAAACTTCATAAGATTCTTGTCTTTAATTTTATGCTTATTGTATTGTGAAAATTGATAACCATACAATTGGAATTGAATGGAAGTATTAACAAACCTCGAACTATAATTTTGCTGAATACTATCGGCAAAATGTTTTGCAAAAGCTACTTTAGATTCAATATCTTTTTTGTTTTGAACATTATTGTCAAAAAGATAATCTTCAAGTAGTTGTATAGGATAATTGAAATTGGCAACTGCTGGAATAAGCTTTACTCTTCGACTTTCTGCAATAGCATATACGGTATCAATTGACCCTGGAGTTAAATAAAATGTATGACTTAGTTTGTTTTTATATTGAATGATTATTCCTGTTGTATCGGCTTCATTTATTTCAATGTCAAACCCACTGTTATTTGTTTTATTAATTAAGAATGATTCTCTCTCATTCTGCAAGTAGCTTTTGAATTTTAGAACTTGTATGGTTGAAATAGAATCATGAAAAATGATATGGAGTTTTGATGATATTGCGGATTTACAAATCAACATGAATATAAATATTAATCCCACCTTACTAAAATGGAATAACAAAGCACAGTTTTTTCGCTGTGCTTTGTTAATACTGAAATATTTATTCAACACTAGGTATTCCTTCATCTTCTAAAGAGTTAATATAATTCCAATCGTTATCTGATAATTGAATTCCATCTAAATAATTATCTATGATTGTTTGCAGTTGAGGAGTAATTTGATTCATTTGTTCTTGTGTAAGCAAATGATAAGGAACCAATATTTGGCCTCCAACAGTACTGCCAATTGTTCCAGTTGCCATTCCGAACCCAATACGAATTCCAGTTCCATGGCAGTCATTTTTATCTTGTTGACAACAATCTGTTAAATTATCTCCAGTATAGTTATTCGGCCATTGACTACAATGATTTGCACCATTACCTTTTAAGCAATTATTGTATGCTCTTTGACAACCACATCCAATGCACAATGCATGTGCTTCATTTATAAACGATATTAAACTTAATACGAGTTTATAATTAATTTCATCATGGTTTTTATAATTTGTATGTTTAAATGTACTGTTTTTGTAGTGTACTAATCCTACCCATTTCCTAAAGGTTAAGCGAATGGAACTGCCAGATGTTTAATCCAGAGTGAAATTTAACATCAATATTTTCATATTTATTTTAATATACCTCCTTTCAAGTTTTGCTAATAATAAATCTAAAATAAATTTAGTTTAGCAATTAATCAAGAATTATTTTATCAAGTTGTTGCTTATTCTATATCTATGTGGTGAATTGGATTAATTTTTTAATTATGAAATACTTAATTAGCCTATAATAAAC
>JAUCCO010000224.1:0-3623 GCA_034676125.1 Bacteroidia bacterium | reverse complement strand
GTACACGTCTATATGTAGGTTGTGGCGGTTACGATAATGCCGAAAAAAATAATTTTGGTACTGCAAAAACATTAGTTAACGACCCCACACATGCCGATTACGAGGCCGGTTTAACACAAACAATAGAGTTAAGTACCGCGGCCACAGGCAGCAATGGCAGCAAGCAACCAGTGTGTAGTGTGCTAAGTATGGTTTATAATGGCAAAGCGTATTCAATTAACCTTGGCGAGCAACCTAGTATACCAACCATTGATAATATTACGAAGGGTAAACCACTTGATGAGATTTGGTATCTAATAAATTATCAACAGGTTCAAACAGAAACAAACAATTCAGATATTAAGGCGGACTTAAACACCAAATTACAGGTAACTCAACAAGTCATTGATAATAGTTCTGAAATTACCTACAGTCACAATAAGTATAGGTGTAAAGATCAATTGATTGATTTTAATGGATTACCAGTAGAAAGAGTTACAATGGGTTTAATTCCTACTAACCTTTTTTCAGACGAAAATTTTGTTAGCAGGGGTGGTAGTAAGTTGGCTCCATTATCTGTGGTAAGTGGATCTACCAGTTCTTTGGTCGATAGCCCTTTGCCTATTTTGTTTGAATATAGTTTAGAGAGAATTGTACTAGAAAGTGATAATTTAAATGTAATTAAACTTATTACTGTTGATGGAGCAATTCCAAATACACAGATTATTGGATTGGATAAAAATGAGTATGACTCTTTGATTGAAGAATCAGAAAGCTCAGGCCTGATAAATTCTAGTGTTTATTTAGTTAAAGTATTAGAGTCAAATGAGGCAATTGCTGGGAAAAAGTATACTATTTTTTTATGTGCAGCCATAGGAGAGAGTGTTACAAATGAGTTAATGTTGGTTTATCCAACCGACCCAATAAAAGTATACACTTTTGATGATGAAATCTATTTCACAAAGAAATATTCCGATTATTTAAACAATTCAACTTACAACATTTCAGACGTTACCATATCAGCCGAAGTATGAGTTTTAAATCAGTAATACTATTAAATGGGTTTGCAGCTAAACTACCATTAACAAACGCCTTTTCAGAACTTAACTACACAACATCAGGGATTTTAAGAGAGTTTAAGTTCAAAAATACTAAATTTAGATATTTTGGGCATTTTTATTTTCCGGGTAAAAAACAACAATTTAAAAGCGGGTATCATGATGTAATCAAAGTAAACAATTATTTCGATAGTAATGGAGTTAAGATAAGCGACTTAAAGCCATTCGATTTTACGCCATACTTATCTAAAGAAAACGAAACGGTAAGCACAAAATTTATTGATTATGGCGAACCTTATACTGCCTATCACAAAATGAAGTTAGCTACCTTTCAGGTACAACTAGAGGGCACCCCTCCTACTAAACGAAAAGAGTACATTGATCCTGAAAATTTTCAAGAAATCCTATTTCCTTCAGGTACAACCTATACCGATGTGAACACTTCTTTTCCAGATTCAAATCCACGGAAGCATTTTTATAAGATAAATTTTGGCGATAGGGTTAGCGCTTGGACAAATTGTGATAAGAGGAAGCTATGCAGGGTTTACACACAAATTGCATTAACTCAAAGTAGTATTGTGAGCGTGTTTGATACATTTCCTGCCATTACAAAAATTGATAATGTAGGTAAAGGTATTGCAGGCTCTTACAATGACCTACTTCTTTCCGAAAAAATAATTTATGATTTAAAACTAAGCTGGGGATATTACTTTGAATTTGGTAAAGCAGCAACTGCCTTATTTGATAATGCGCCAAATGAAACAGAAGCGGATGCATACTTAAATTCACTTAAGAACTTTTTATACAACATCACAATTAATAAAAATGCGATAATTAACATGTCGGAGTTATCCAAGGTTGTAAATCTTTTTTACATCCTTCCCAGCTCTGCTATGTCAATTATTTCGATTCCTAATCGTGTTAAAGCAATTGATTTTATTCTGAAACATACCTTTGTAAATCAAACAGACGAGTATTCGATTTTAAAAATCATTTACTCTGTGCAAAGCATCGATGCAAATGAGTTTTTAGACGCATTGGTTAATGAATCCAATAATGATTTGTTGATGCGTATTTATGATAAAATGGATGATGTACGATTGGGTAGATATTTTTTCATAAATTTATTTGTATTTGAAAAAACCAATAAGAGGTATTTTTGCGAGGCCATATACAACTTATGGAAATACTCCAACTACAGCCCTTATTTGGCCGATAGCAATGGTGATTTCTCTGAAACGGTAAATTTAAATTGTATGTTTATAACAGAGGCCATATCTCCAAATAAATCATATGGAACTACGCTAGAGTTTAATGGCGACAAAATCATTGATGGGACTGCTGGCCTGTTGGTGTATCAAAATAAGAAGTTTGATACCTCTGTAAAGTATAAGCGTGTTCAACTTTATGAGGTAACAGATAATACTTATAAGCTAAGTTTACCTGCTGCCTATGCGCTGGGAATGCCTATTTTAAGTTTGGTTAGTTATACTGATGAAGTTTCAAGATTCGCAAAAACCAGCTATCATTATTTTGAGCCAATTCACCTTATTGGATTTACACCCGATGAAGAATTAATATTACCTAAAGCACCTGCAATTCCGGCATTTTTGTTTCATTATGCTAAGGATTTTGATAAAATAAAAACATTTGATAATAGACTGAATTTGGCTGTTGAATTGGCTGCTGATTTTGCTGTTAACTATTTTACAGGAGGGTTAACAGCGTTCAAATATTTAGGGCACATGAAATACACAAACAGTGCTATAAGGGGTTATTTCAATACTGGGCAATGGACTATGGAATCATCTGTTTTGCTTTGGCGCGGTTTAGATATTTCTACCTATGTGGTAAGTGTATCCGCACAAAATTTAACTATATTTTTTAACTACCTTAAAAAAGAAGATCCTGATTCGGAGTTTGCTAAAGCTGCATTTTACTTCTTTTTTTGGGTATCAATTGTTTCTGGAGGTTTATCATTTGTTGCTAGCCGAAAAGCAATTGGTTCTGCAAATAAGTTTTTAGATGAAATAGAAATTTTACCACCTCAAAAATATGCACAAATACCAGCAGAGGTTAAAGATGCAGTTGTTGCCATAAAAGGACAATTAACATTATTGCGTGCTGAGTATGATGGCTTTTTAAACCAAGCAGAAAACACGGTTGTTAAAAATAAATACCTGGCCCTTCCCAATTTAGAAACCCGCGATGCTTTTATGCTTGATTTTATAGGTACTACCAAAACCAATAAAGGGTTATGGAAATCCTTTAATGCAGATGCAGCTATGGTTGATAGGTGGAAAGATTTGTACGATTTAAAATTGGCAGAACGGTTAGAACTTGAGGTGCTCACAAATAATGAACTTGTTCTGGGTATTATGAAGTTTTACCCTGATGCGGGTGTTAAACTAGTGTTGCAAAAAACAACAGATAGTGCCCGTAAAGCTTTTTTAACTAAGTTTTCATCTACAAGTTCAACTGCAGAAAATGCATTTAAATCCAATAATGATTTGGTGGCTTATTGGGCCAAATATCAAAATGACTTAGCTACGCAAAAGGTGTTTCTAGAGTTATCCGATGCCAATC
>JAUCCO010000223.1:0-3679 GCA_034676125.1 Bacteroidia bacterium | reverse complement strand
AAAGCAATTATGCAATTATGTATTGATTATGCTAACCTAAAACCCGATGGTGTTATTTTAGATATTGGCTGTGGCATTGGTAGATTAGCTATTCCGCTTACCCAATACTTAAACAAATTTGGCGCTTATTTTGGGTTTGATGTAGTGGCCGATGGAATTGATTGGTGTACTAAAAAAGTAAGTAGCCAATATCCAAATTTCGATTTTAAATACACGCCACTACGCAATGATTTATACAACCTAAACGCGCAACAAAAAGCCGAAAACTTTATATTTCCATATCAAGATAATTTGTTTGATGTGGTAGTGCTTACCTCTGTATTTACGCACATGCAACCTGCCGAAGTGCAACATTACCTAAAACAAATAAAACGTGTACTAAAACCAGGTGGACATTGTTTGGCAACATTCTTTTTAATTAACGAAAATACTATTGATTTGCTAAAAGAAAACCCCAGTTTAATGCAGTTTAATTTCGAGTACGATAGTTATTATTTACATGATGATAAGGTGAAAGATGCAAACATTGCCTTTAAATTATCAGCCCTAAACGATATGGCCAAGCAAGCTAACTTAACTATAAATACTTTAAACAACGGTTGGTGGAAAGGTGGTGATAAAACACAAAGTTTAAACTATCAAGATGTAGTGATATTTACTGCCTAATTATTTAAAAACAATATTTTATGAGCTTTATACTAGTAGCAGAAAGCGGATCAACCAAAACAGATTGGGCACTTATAAATACCCAAACTGCCGAAATAAAAACAATAAATACCATTGGCTACAACCCTTATTTTATAGATGAAATTGGCATAAAAAATTCATTAACTGAACATTTACTGCCTAATATAGATAATAGTATTATTAGTCAAATTCATTTTTATGGTGCTGGATGCTCGTCAGATAGCAAACAACAAATAGTTAAGCAAGCTTTAAATAGTGTTTTTACTACTGTACAAAACATACAAGTTAACCACGATTTATTAGCTAGTGCAAGAGCGCTTTTAGGCCACAATAAAGGCTTTGCTGCTATTTTAGGCACTGGTGCTAATACTTGTATTTATGATGGAAATGATTGTGTACATAACATAGATTCGTTAGGTTACTTATTGGGCGATGAAGGCAGTGGAAGTTATATTGGAAGGAAATTATTGCGTGATTTTATGCGCAAACAAATGCCCGAAGTATTGCCTGAAAGCTTTAAAAATCAATTTAATTTAGGGGCTAATGATGTAATTATAAAAACCTTGTATGATAACGAAACACCCAACAGATTCTTGGCTAGCTTTTGCAAGTTTACCGAGCAGCATACCCAAAACAAATACATACAACAAATAATAAACGAATCGTTTGAGGATTTTTTTAAAAACCTAGTGAGTAAATACCCCAATTACCAAAATTATACTTTTAACTGTGTTGGTAGTGTTGGATATAGTTTTAAAGATAACCTATCAAAAATTGCAGAGAAATACGGAATGGAAGTGGGTAAAATTATTCAATCGCCCATGAAAGATTTAGCCGCATTTCATCTAAGTATGGTAGCTCATTAAAATGTAAACAACAACCCTATCAAACCACCATGACCAACGAACAAACTGCCATACGGACCACCTATTTTAGTATCGTTGGAAATACATGTTTGGCGATAATTAAGGGACTGGCTGGCTTTTTTGGAAATTCTTATGCATTAATTGCTGATGCCATTGAATCTACAACAGATATTTTATCATCATGTTTGGTTTTATTTGGACTAAAATATGCAAACAGACCAGCAGATAAAAATCACCCATACGGACACGGCAGAGCAGAGCCTTTAGTAACCTTTTTGGTGGTTGGATTTTTGATTACTTCTGCTACCATTATTGCTTACGAAAGCATTAAAAACATTGGCACACCGCACGAACTCCCAAAAGTTTGGACCTTATTTATTCTTGGTCCATTAATTATTTGGAAAGAAATTTCTTTTCGTTTGGTGATGAAAAAAGCAAAAGAAACCAATAGCTCTTCGCTTAAAGCTGATGCTTGGCACCACAGAAGCGATGCAATTACATCTGTTGCTGCACTTATTGGCGTTTCTATTGCACTGTATTTGGGTAAAGGTTATGAGGCAGCAGACGATTGGGCTGCACTATTGGCTTCGGGCTTTATACTTTACAATAGTTATAAAATATTTAGACCTGCGCTTGGAGAGATAATGGACGAACATTTGTATGACGACCTTGTTGTAGATATTAGAAAAGTAGCCTTAACCGTAGATGGTGTTGTTGCTACTGAAAAATGTTTTATTAGAAAGGCAGGAATGAAATTTCATGTTGATTTGCATGCAATAGTAAATGCAAATATTACTGTAAAACACGGCCACGACATAGCTCACATACTTAAAGATACTTTAAGAAAAGAAATACCTCAACTGGGCCATGTTTTAATTCATATAGAACCACATGGTTAGCGCCTAGATTATTTATTGAAATTAATAGGTATTTAACAAACCACTTAAACCCAAATTAATCAAGACGATTTGAAAAATCGAACTACTTGATTTAATTGGGTTAATCCCGTGCGGAAGCCTCGGCAAAGAAAATGTTAGCAGTTTTGCATAAAACTAATTTACAGTTTCTTTATCGATTATGCATTTCCAATGCGTAATTTGGGTTAAATTTAAAGAGGTAATAGTTGGGCAATAAATTACCTTAATTTTTGGGCATAAAAAAAGCCAACCGCTTGCGGTTGGCCTCGTTTTAAATGTTGTTAAATAATTAGTAGCGGCTGCCACCATCATTTCCACCACGGTTGTAACCGCCACGGTCGCCACCTCGGTTGTAACCTCCACGGTCACCACCACGATCGCCACCACGATTAAAACCACCACCAGAACGAGGACGGTTTTCATCGAAAGTACGCTCACGAGCTTCGTTAACTTTAATGCTGCGTTGTGCAACTTCAACATCGTTTAAGCCATTAATGGCATTGTTCGCTTCAGCATCGTTAGGCATTTCAACAAAGGCAAAACCTTTGCTGCGGCCAGTAAATTTGTCAGTCATAATTTTAACTGATGCAACTTCACCATAAGGGGTAAAGACGTCTTTTAAATCGTTCTCGCTCAAATTATATGAGAGATTACCAACGTAGATTTTCATGTAAAGTAAATTTTAATAATTTCTTTACGAAGATGGTATTTTATTGTGAAAAACAATAACTTTTAAAAATAAATTGACTTTTTTTAGCAAACACCTTGTAAAATACCACATTTAATATGCGCTTAATGATCATGTAATTATAAAAATAAATCCACATTTAATCATTAATACCATTTTTTTTATACCTTTTCAACCGTAAGATAAGCACTTTTATTAAAGTATTTATCCATCCAATAAATTCAATTTTTGTTTAAATTATTAATAAAAATATCATGTCTAAAACAGTACAAATTTTAATTATTGCCTATACATCTTTATTAACCGAAGATTTATTAGTGCAAGTAGAAAACAGCATTAAACAAAGCAGTTGTTGGGTAATTGAAAAACTAACGGTAGAAACTGGATTAACATTTAGAATAACAGCATTTGCTGACAAATTAGAAAAACTTTACCACAATTTGCAAAAAGCAGGATTAACCTTAGCAGAAGGATCACACGAAATAGTTGCAAATGCATCTCAACAATATTCTGTTTTTAGA
>JAUCCO010000222.1:0-3686 GCA_034676125.1 Bacteroidia bacterium | reverse complement strand
CACATCGCACCTTCTTCACAATCTTCCATTATTTCTTCAGCTTCTTTTATTAGTCCAGCCATTGCTTCGCATTTTTTTGCTGTGGCCTTTCTTCCTAATATCTCAAATACTTGCTCTACACGATTTGTTTGCTCTTTGGTTTCTTCAAGATGATTTTGTAATGCAGTTACTAATTCTGATGATGTTGCATTTTTAATCATTTTAGGAATTGCCTTTGTTAAAGCTTTTTCTGCCCAATAAATGTCTTTCAACTCATCTTCAAATAATTTCATAAGTTGAGATGATTGCATACCTTCTGAAGTGCTTCCTTTTTGACTTTTAGAAGTGCTTTTGCTTTTAGTGCCTGCATTTGCAACTGTTGCTTTTTTTGCTTTTGAATTTTCCATGTTGATTGTTATTTGGAGTTTATTTAATAAAGATTGATTTATGTTTCTAAGTAGTAATCTTTCTCCTCACCATTTATCGAATTTGTATTTTTTAACCTAAACTCAAGCTGTGTACTTTTAATATCTTCGATGTCTTCTTTTGATAGGTTTTCGACTTGATTGGGATCATCAATGTTGGGATTTTGATTGTTAAAGTCCTGATTTGTTTTTTTCTTTAACATGTTATCATTGTCACGATTTAATTTTCTGAGGTGATTTTTCATATTATTTTGGATTTATGTTTAATCATTTAAAACCTTATTTGTCAATGTTTTTTATTAAGCATTAATATTTTATTTTATATCAAATACCTTTTAATAAATTATGTAGAGATAAAACCATGCCATTTGATATGAGGCAATTGTGATGGGGTTTACTAATAAATTAAATGGGATAAATTTCCACAAAAAGGGAAAAAATTCTTCATTTATGCAAAAACAAAATAGAAATGTTGGTATATAATTGGCTATTTAAGTTGCATACATTTAAAACGATGAAGCTTGTTTTTTATAATAAAAAACGCGCTAATGTGGTAGTTAGATTGTCTGTAAAATAAATTGCAAATGAGGTGTAAATCTACTTTGTATACTGTTGGGCATATTCAAATAACATTGAATCTAAAAAGCTTTGTACAATACTAATATTCCACGCTTACTTGCCTAAATCAAAGCCTATCAAAAAAAACAAGGTGGTATTAATCCAATAATGTTATTGGAAACCTAAATTAAAATGCAAATCTAAATAACTACCTGGTCCGGTAATATAAAATGGTTTAGCTTGTTTGGTTTCTGATAAGGTGTATTTTAAACCAAGGTTAATATCTATAAAAAAGTGTCCGTAATTAAAATGTCTTCCAACTCCAATACCAGCACCATAATAATTGCCCGCAAGTACTTCATCTCGCTTAAAAAAACCTTCACCACTAGCATTTGAATGTTGTTGGTATCCGTAAATAAATTTACTGTAAATAAAGTTTTCATGAACTTGTGTTCCCTCAAGTTTTTTATAATGTCTACCTTCTAATGCAGCTTGTGTACCTGGGTATTTTGGCAACGAACCATAATACTGAATTCCTGATAATAATACACCTGTTTGTTGATGACGGTACTCTAATTTAATACCCGCTTTTTGAAACATTGCTAATGGGTTATAAATATGAAACGCAAATGCATTTTTTTGCGCAGCCACATCACTCATTAGTAAAAGTGTTAAACTTAAAATAACTATAATTTGTTTCATAATATTGGTGCTAAAATTAGGAATAATCAGTATGGTAAAAGTGCTATTAAAATCCCATATAACAATAAATTGTTTTGTAACACTTTAAAAGCTTGATAGGGTAGTGTGCTACTTTTTATAATGCAGTGTGTTTTTTACTAATATTAATGTGTTAGTAAAATATAACCTTTGTTTCTTTTTACTGTATGGCACATGGCTTACTTTCGCAAAACTTTTTATACCACATATATGGCAGCTACACTTTTTAACCCTTTTGAACCACTTTCGTTTGGGCAGGATATTTGTTTTTTAACTGGCAAAAAGCTTGACGAAAGTAACAAGCATTTAGTGTCTGCTTTTCCTACTTGGATTTTAGAACGTTACAATTTAGGCCAAAACAATTTGGTGATGTTAGACTATCATCAAATAAAGTATAAGGATTTATTGTTGCCTGCTTGTAAAGAGGTAGCCGAAGCTATAAATAACTTAGATGCAATTACCCAAAAAGCTTTTGAAAAAGGCTATGAAGAGGTAATTAAGTTGCCTGAACTTACCTTGTTTCAGTGGATGGCCAGAGTAATGTATGGCGTTTTATACCAAGATTTTAATTATGTAATAAGCCAGCATAAAAAAACTGGCGAAAACCTAGAGTTCTCTAGTCTTACGCACCAAAAAGTAAAGAACCTACATTTTATGTTGCAATCTTTAGTACGTCCAATTGTATTTAATGGATTTAAACCATGGTCGATGCGTATATATCGCATCAATATTTCTAAAGATGTTTTTAACTACAAAGACGAAACGCGTAATTTAAATTTTTGTTTAATGATGAATGATTTTGCTATTGCAAGTAGTTTGCAAGACAATGAATCTGTGGCCAATTATAACATGGATATTTTAAATGAAATTGGCAATGCCACGCTCCATCCAGCACAGTTTGAAGAGCTTTATGCAAGGTTTATATACACAAACTACATCATGCGTAATTTTGATGATTATACCCTAGCCCAAGAGGACGATACCATTACATTTACATTATCTGAAGATAAACATAAAGCATATCCACGGTTTGGTGCTTGGGTTGATGAAACCTTTGCGCAAGTATTGGCCAATTTTTGGAAACCTTGGGGAATCACCATCACACAAATTCATACCCCACCAAACTCACCAATTAGTTACTTAATAAATGAAGTTACTCGCGAGTTTATAAAACCCGAAGAAATAAACTTGCCTTACTAGATAGTTTTGCTTTTAATAGTGATTTAGGAGTTTAAAATTGGGTGTTGTATTTTGTAATTGAAATTAGTATATGAAAAGTAGACGATTTCGAAGCACTGAACTTTCGGTTAAACATAAACTTGATGCGAAGCACAAAGCTTCATTTAAGCACTAAACCCGCTTTTTTGCCAAACGCCTGTTATAGGGCGTTTTTATTTCTCGCCTAATTTCCATTTGTCTCCATTTTTTAATTCGTAAGCTACAATTCCAAATTTGTCTGACCAATATATGTATGTAATTTCTGTCGAGTCACGAACAGTTGTCATGTCAAATGAAGGAACTTTAAAAATGATTTCAGGATTTAATAAATTTGGTTCTTTTGTCTTTTGATTATGCCGGTCAATTGTACCAATAAAACCATTAAAATAAATTGTCTCCTCAATTTCATTTTTTGCTCTTTGGTAAATTGTCAGAAAAGAGTTGTCATAATATATTGAGTCAGGTTTCGAAAAGTCCTTGCACTTTACATAAGCTACTTGAGGATTATACCAACCTGTATTTGCGTCCCACCCTTTATTTATAATTGTCTTAGAGATTATTGAAAACTTTTTAGTTTCTCCCAAATCATTTTTAAAAGTTAAAGTGTCGTTTATATTGTAAACATTATATGCTGTCAAGTCTATGTCACTCATACTGATTTTGCAGGCAGTTAAAAAAAATATCAGTGTCAATATGTAAAATGTAAGTTTCATTGTCGTCTTTTAAAATGCCCGCTAACGTCAGCCTGTGAAAAAACTCATCCACATTCTTCATGGTAAAACTGCT
>JAUCCO010000221.1:0-3702 GCA_034676125.1 Bacteroidia bacterium | reverse complement strand
ACTTACCCGATTTAATAGCTGCAATGGCTTTTTGGTGTGATGAAAATGCAAATGCATCTTGATCTTCTCTGCTTACATTATACTCTGTAGCCACAGATTCGGCAGTGGCTCCCATACTACTATACCAATCAGGATTATGTTTTGCTATATCGTAATTAAGTACTGTTTTCCATCCTACGGTTGGCACTAAACTCATACTTTCTGTGCCACCTGCAATAATGCAATGTGCCATGCCTGCGTTTATTTTTGCAGCTGCAATTGCAATAGATTCCAATCCACTACCGCAGTATCGGTTAATTGTCATACCAGGCACTTTAACTGGCAAAGCCATCAACGAAATCATTCTGCCAATTTGCATGCCTTGTTCAGCTTCGGGCACAGCATTTCCTACAATCAAATCATCAACCCTATTTGGGTCTAATTGCGGCACCTCTGCCAATAAATATTTTATTACATCCGCTGCTAAATCATCAGGACGTGTAAACCTAAAACCTCCTTTATTGGCCTTACCAACTGCAGTTCTAAATCCTTTTATTATATATGCGTTCATGTTATCTCTGTTTAAATTCTAATTTTTAAAATGAATGGGCTAAATCCACATTCCTATTAAATATTTTAAATTGTTGAATGGCATTATTGCACTATGCATCTCCAATTCGTAATTCTTAATTCTTAATTCCTAAGTGGTTTTCCGGTTTTTAATGTGTGTTGTATGCGTTCTAAAGTTTTTCTTTCGCCACAAAGACTTAAAAACGCTTCACGTTCTAGGTCTAACAAATATTGCTCAGATACCAATTGCGGATAACTTAAATCACCACCACACATAATCCAGGCAAGTTTTTCTGATATTTTTTTATCATGTTCGCTTATGTAATTTCCTTTAAGCATAGAACTTGCTCCTACGCTAAACATAGCTAATGCAGTTTTACCTTGCACTTTAATATCCTTACGTATGCTTGGTTGCGTGTAACCCGCATCGGCCAACTCAATTACACGTTGTTTGGCATCAGCAATTTGTCTATTTTGGTTGACACTGATTCTATCATGCGGTCTAAATAAACCCATTTCAAAAGCCTCTGTAGCCGATGTGGCCACTTTTGCCATAGCAATATTCATGTATGCATTTTGAAGCGTATTTAATTCGATATCACCTTTCTGATAATGATCACTTGCTCGTAAGGTTAACTCTTTTGTGCCGCCTCCAGCAGGTATCAAACCCACGCCCATTTCAACCAAACCAATATATGTTTCGGCAGCAGCTTGAACCGCATCAGCATGTAAGTTTACTTCGCAGCCACCACCTAAACTTAATCCGTGTGGCGCAGTAACAACTGGGATTGACGAATATCGAACACGCATCATTGTTTTTTGAAAAGTTCGTACCATCAAATCTATTTCATCATACTCTTGGTCGATTGCAAACATTAACAGCAATGCTAAATTTGCACCTGCACTAAAATTTGCACCATTATTACCAATTACCAATCCTCTATAATCTTGCTCAGCAATTTCTATCGACTTGTTTATTGCTTGAACAATTTCGCTGCCCATGGTATTCATTTTGGTTTGAAACTCAAGGTTTAAAACACCATCACCAATATCATGCAAAGTAGCGCCACTATTACTCCAAACTTTGTTTGTTTTGCGTATATAATCTAACACAATAAACTCACCCGAACTAGGTAGTGGTTTATAGGTTTTACTCGTTATATCATAATATTTCCGAACACCGTTTTCGGTTTTATAAAACGAATTACAACCTGCAGCAAGCATCTCGTCAACCCATGTAGCCGTTTGTTTTCCCGTTGCTTTTATTTGATTTAATATGGCCTGTACACCTAAAATATCCCATATCTCAAACGGACCAATATCCCAACCAAAACCAGCACATACAGCTTCATCTATTTGGTATAAATTATCTGCAATTTCTGGTATACGGTTACTAATGTAAGCAAATAATCCAAAATAGGTATGTCGGTAAAATTCTCCAGCTTTATCTGTACCGCTTAATAACATTGGTAGCCTTAGGCGCAAGTCATCAATAGGTTTGGTGGCTTCTAAAGTTGCAAATTTTGTTTTTTGCTGAGGGCCGTATTCAAATGTTTTTAGGTTTAGCGAAAGTATTTCTGTATCGCCCTTTTCGTTTTTAGTTTTCTTATAAAATCCTTGTTTAGATTTATCGCCATACCATTTATTTTCGTCAAGCTTTTTTAAATAATCAGGCAACACAAACAAGTCTTTCGATTCATCATTTTTTGCATCAACCACCAAATTATTTGCTACCTTAATTAAGGTATCAATCCCTACCACATCGGCAGTTCTAAATGTTGCCGACTTTGGCCTGCCTATTATTGGGCCAGTAAGTTTATCAATTTCTTCTACTGTTAAATCTAATTTATTGGCTGCATGTAGCACTTCCATAATAGCGTACACACCAATTCTATTAGCAATAAATGCAGGAGTATCTTTACATAAAACGGTGGTTTTACCTAAAAACTTATCGCCATATTGCATAAAAAAATCAACCACATCTTTACGTGTAAATTCAGTAGGAATTACTTCTAATAATTTTAAATACCGTGGCGGATTAAAAAAGTGAGTGCCACAAAAATGCGTTTTAAAATCATCCGACCTACCATCAAGCATTAAGTGAATAGGAATACCTGAAGTATTGGTACTTATTAAAGTGCCTGGTTTGCGGTGTTGTTCTACTTGATCAAACACTTGTTTTTTAATTGCTAAATTCTCAACAACAGCCTCCAATACCCAATCGCAGGTAGCAATATCTTTCATATCATCCTCAAAATTGCCAGTTGATATTTTATCAACTACCTTTAAGCTATACACTGGCGATGGAGAAGATTTTAACACACTTTGCAAAGCTGTATTAACTATTCGGTTGCGCACAACTTTATTATCTATCGTTAATCCTTTTGCCGTTTCTAATTCATTTGGTTCTTTAGGAACAATATCAAGCAACAAAACTTGCACACCAATATTGGCAAAATGGCAAGCAATGCGCGAGCCCATAACACCCGAACCTAATATGGCAACTTTTTTAATTTTATAATTCATTGTGTTTAATTTTTTGGTTAATTAATTAGCACTAAATTTTGTTTCAATTGCAATAGCAGTAATATCTTCAAGCATTTGATGAAATTTTTCTAACTCTATTGGCGAATATTTTTTTTCGATAAGTTTATTAAAATCTTTAACCGTTTTTTTCGAAATCTCTTTTTTATTTTTACCTACTTCAGTTAGTTTAATACGCACTACTCTAGCATCTTGCTCATCCTTTTCTTTTGCTACAATTCCACGCTCTTCTAGCAATTTAATTGTGCGCGATAAACTTGTTGCCTCCATACCTAACAATGGCCCAATTTGGGTTGATGGGGTTCCTGTTTTGCTATCAATATTTAACAAAACAAAGCCCGTAGTGGTTGTTAAATCGTGGTTTATAGCCTCGTTATTATACATTCTACTTATGGCAAGCCAACCTTGTTTAATGCGCGAACAGGTAGTTTCTTTTTTAGCCATTAATTTGTTTATTAATTATAAACTCAATTATACTTTAACCTCCGAACGGTATATATTTTGAATATATTGATCGTAGTTTTTTAATATCACTTTGCGTTTTAAACTTAACTTAGGAGTAAGTTCTTCATTTTCGATACTCCACTCATTTGGTAATAATGCAAACGC
>JAUCCO010000220.1:0-3748 GCA_034676125.1 Bacteroidia bacterium | reverse complement strand
GGATGGCAAAACTTACACTTCATCAAACAATACCGCTAAATGGACATTGACTAATACTGCTGGTTGCGATAGTGTGATAACTTTAAACTTAACCATTCAGAAGGTTGATGTAAGTTTAACAACTAACAAGTCTACAATCACGGCCAATAACACAACAGCAACATCATACCAATGGTTAGATTGTAGTAAAGGTTACACTATAATACCATCAGAAATTTCTAGAAGTTTTACAGCAAAAGCTAATGGAAATTATGCACTAGAAATAAAACAAAATGGTTGTGTTGACACTTCCGTATGTGTGCCTATTACAACTGTTGGTATAGAAGATTTAATTATAAAAACAAACATTTCTGTTTACCCAAATCCATCAAAGGACTTTATAACAATTGAAGCCGCTAGTGATTATTTAAATAAAACTTACATTATTTATAACTCAATTGGGCAACAAGTTTTAACAGGTAATTTAACTGGTGAAACCACCACTGTTGATGTTACAAAATTATCTTCAGGACTTTATTTTATGCAAGTTGGAGCTGATGGTAAACAGACATTTAAATTGATGAAAAAGTAAACACCAAATTAAGATAGATACTCATGTCTGGTTAATAAAATGAAAAGAAGTTGATAAATTATGTTAATTAATATCGCTTCAAATAATTCAATTAATTAATTCTACTTGATAAGAAATTTAAGAGTTTTATAAAAAACAACGGGAATGCTGAAAACCGAACAGAGTAGGCAAAATATAAATGACAAAGTTATGAAAAGTTTCGAAAATTACACAAATGCTGATTATAAGCAAATTGCGAAAGACATTATTACACTGAGTAAAAAAGAAGAGTCCGAACTTTATCAAGTTTTAGGACATGCTTTAAATGACTTGGGTATTCAGGCATCTAAAAAAAAGGATGTTTTATTTGAAAGAGCTGATAATGAAACGAAGGAGGTTAGTGCATTGAAGGCGTTTAATTTTGTAGCTAACACAAAATCTTTAGATGAAGTGGAGGCTGAAACACGTGGTAAGAAATTCTTAAATGATCTAAATTTAAAAATCCAAAAAACAATTTGTCAAAATCAAATAATAATTGACATTATCAATGGTGATGCAACTCTCGAAGATAAATTAGTAGTTGCCATCCCAGCAATTTTAGTAATAATTGGCGGAGGAATCATATTAGGGCCAGCCTATTTAACTTTAATATCTATTGCATTAGCAATTATTATCAGAATTGGACTTTCAGCATATTGCAGAATGGAACTAGCTTAAAATTAAACTACCGCTAAAAAGCGGTAGTTTAATACTTTAAACTCCAAAAATAACAAATAGCTAGGTAAAGAATAACAAACAAAAGATCTTTAAATAGATTAATTGTACCAAAATATCCTCAGCCAAAAAATCTACTAAATAAATTTGATGTGTAACAACTCCTTTAAAAGCCCGAGCATTATAAGCAAACCATTTAGGTAGATGAAGTACCCACAAACCCTATAATGTTATAGCTAAAAAAGCAGTGTAATCATTTTTAAATCGAGCAATAACATTTAGAAATAATACATTTTATTCTCTAACATGCTATCCCTTTTTACATGGCGGTGCTCTGCTACACTATGGTTTTAGATAGTGTTTTTTTCAATTTCATTTTCCATTGCTTTAATATCATAACGAAGCAATTATAATTCTTTCAGATAAATAACAAATTGAATTTTGAAACCGTTCAATTCTTGTACTTACAAAATTGTCTTTAGTAGTTAACCGTTTCGCATACCCATTATAATTGCATGGTTTTGCCAAGTCAACAATAATGCTGGCATCTATTAATGATATTAGTTTTCGGAAACAAAATCTAGCGAGAAAATGTTTAGTTTTGACCATAGTATTTTATTTGTTTTTTAGTGAAACCAAAGCTTCTATAAAGAAGGAAGATTAATTGTTTCCTTCTTTTAAGTTTTTATCAAACAACAGTAACCACAAATACATTTATACTTGCATCAAAATCAATAATTATAAATGTTAAACTTTACTTTAACTACCAAAAAAATAATTCAAGCAACAGCAGATACCATTTGTATTTATTTTGATGTGCCACAAAACTTCACTTACCTGCCTGGCCAATACATTACTTTAAAATTAATTATAAATGAAAGAGAAGTACGCAGGCCTTATTCGCTTAGCAGTTGTATTGGTGTTGATACAGAATTATACATTACTGTTAAACTTATTGAAAATGGTGCAGTTTCGCGGTATTTACACAACTATTTAAAAGTAGGTGATACCATTGAA
Source organism: Bacteroidia bacterium (assembly GCA_034676125.1). GTDB lineage: Bacteria > Bacteroidota > Bacteroidia > UKL13-3 > UKL13-3 > UBA6183. The sequence continues at coordinate 1,467 of JAUCCO010000220.1, read as the reverse complement.
GTTTTAAAACCAAACGGACAATTTATTTTACCAGAAAGCAAACCAAAACAAATTATATTTTTAGCAGCCGGAAGTGGCATTGCACCAATAATAAGTTTAATAAAAGAAGCACTTTATCACTCAAACACAAAAGTACTTTTGGTGTATAGTAACTCCAGCATTGAAAGTACTATTTTTTACAACGAGTTAACCGAATTATCAAAAATATTTACAGATACATTTGAAATAATATGGCTATTTAGCAACCATAAAAACCTAAGGCTTGCAAGGCTAAATAGGTTTATGCTTGAAGAACTTGTGCAACAACAGGTGGCACAAAAAAATGAAGTGTTGTTTTACACTTGTGGACCTTTTAATTACATGGAAATGATATTTATAACACTACTAACAATGGGTTATAAACAAGAACAACTTTATAAGGAAACGTTTACCGTACATGATGATGAAGATGATGATGAAGGCAGTTTAATTACCGAAAAAGATACACCCACTTATGTTGATGCTTGGGTAACTGTGAACATGCACAATCAACAGTTTAAGTTTAAATTATTGGCAGGTGAAAGCATTTTACAAGCAGCCCAAAAACACCATATTGACTTGCCATACAGTTGCGGGCAAGGCATGTGCAGCACTTGTGCATGCCAGTTAAACAATGGCGATGTTCATATCCGCTATAACCAAGTATTAACTGATAAAGATTTAGCAGAAGGCCGCGTTTTAACTTGTACTGGCCACCCAATTACTAACCAGATACAAATTAGTATTGTTGAGTTTTAAACAAACAATGTAATGCTATATTTACACTTGAATATTACCACTATTATAACTCAATCAATTCGTATAAAACAAAGTATATTTGCAACATGAAATTAGATATTTTAGCATTTGCAGCTCATCCAGATGATGTAGAATTAGCAGCATCAGGAACTCTTTTAGCACATATTGCATTAGGTAAAAAAGTTGGTATTATTGATTTAACCCGAGGAGAATTAGGCACACGTGGCTCGGCTGAATTACGAGATGAGGAAGCTGCTGCATCAAGCAAAATATTAGGCATACATGTTCGAGAAAATTTAGGTTTACGTGATGGCTTTTTTGCAAAAGATGAAGCTACTTTATTAAAAGTAATTACCATGATAAGAAAATATCAACCCGAAATTATTTTATGTAATAGTGAGTTTGATAGACATATTGACCATGGCCGTGCGGGAGATTTATTGCATGATGCGTGTTTTTTAAGTGGATTAAGAAAAGTAGAAACTACTTTTAATGGCAGTATTCAAGACGCTTGGAGACCAAAATCTACTTATCATTACATACAAGATTACATGACAAAGCCAGATGTAATTTTTGATATTACACCTTTTTACGACACAAAAATTGAAGCTATTAAAGCATTTAAATCACAGTTTTTTGACCCAAATTCAACTGAACCAGAAACACCTATTTCTAACAAAGATTTTTTGC
>JAUCCO010000219.1:0-3790 GCA_034676125.1 Bacteroidia bacterium | reverse complement strand
ATTTAAATACAAATTAATGGAAATGGAAGTTCATCAGATAATCATTCTACCTACTTTAAGGCTGGTGAAGCAAATTACTGGACGTATCCTTGCTCTGTTCTTGATGGAATAAATGGTTTTAACTTAGCTTCAATTTCGGCAACTATAGGCGGAAATACAAATCCGTTAATAATAGAAAATAACGATTTAAATTCATCGCACAACACGGGAGGTGGACTTTTGACTGAGCATAGAGATAATATTAATTCAAAGTCGAATGGTTACAACTCTCGAATAAGAATTACCAAAGAACAGAGTTCAGCCACAATAAAAACTTTATTACTTCCATATAAATGCGATGCTACACCTTCACTATCTAAAACAGAAACAAGCAATAGCGCCAGTATCACCATCCATTTCCCTCAAGGCTCAACAATTCATGTTTCAAAATTTAGCTCAAATGATACTACGGAAATTCAAAACCCATTTGATAGTATTAGTGGAAAAATAATGCGGAGTGATGCAGAAAGGGTAATTTTAAGCTTGGCTAATGACAGTGTTTTTAAAACAAAAAACTATTGCGAATCATATACCTATTTTAGAAAAGCAGGAATTGATAAAGGTACATTTTTAACATATGATTCAATTGATTACATCAGCTCAAGCAGCAGTGGTAAGTTTACTACATTTTACGAACTTGTTGCAAAATATAAATACCATGGTTCAGTAAACATTGATTCATCTGCAGGTTCTGTTATTGCTCACTTTTATTTACCAGAAGTTGATAGCGGTTTTGTGATGATAGCAAAGGGTACAAATGTAGATAGCAGTAGCTATAATGAGTTAAGTAAAGTACTTACTGTATTTTTTAGTAGAGGCCGTTCAGAATTAATATTTGAGTTAGCCAACCCTTGTTTATTATCATGTTTTTTTCCTCCTGATACCGTTAATATCGACACCGTTTTTTATTTTAACACAGGTACAAGTGAAATACTTTCACAAGACTTACAAGTATTACCGGATAACGGAACATTATATATCACAAACTATAGTGAAATGGATATATGTTCAGGAAACATTCTCTACAATAAAGATTCAATTATTCTTGCATCAGCAGCTAAGAAAAATCGTGAGTTAATTAACAATTGTGATAATGGATGGAATCTTAACAAAGTGCGTGAGCCCCGCAGTAGAATAAATGTTAATACTGGTGCTACCTTAATTTTGATGCCAAATAGTGTTACTCATATTAATGATGGAGGCTCAATACATGTAGCAAAAGGTGGTTCGCTTATAATTAAAGATAGTGCAGAGGTAATAATTGGTGGCGATAGTTATTTAGGATATGGAGAGCTTTTTTTAGAACAAGGAGCTTTTTTATGTATTGAACCTGGTGCTAAAGTTAGCTTTCATGATAATAAAGATACTTTAGACAAGAATTTATTATGGGTATACCATAATATGATTGGACCTGGTTTAAATAATACCACAATTGGTGTAGAGAGTGGAACTGAAAATTATTACAGGCTATTGGATTCTGGATTTATAGCAGCAAAAAATGTATGTACAGAAATATGTAACTTTATGCTAACATACCCAACCAATGGTATAGGTAACAGAGAATTTGGATATTTTAGTGGTGCCAAACCTTTAGCCACTTTCCAACTACCATCAAATTATATCTGTAAAGACGACAGCCTTATTATAGACACTAGACGCTTGTTAAACGAAGCTGGATGGGAGTATAAAATTTGTAAGCTAAACATGGAAGATAGTACAGAAATAACTAATACTTGTACAAAATTTAGTGAAATTGCCATTAATGATGGTTGCCCACAATTTAATTATATGCCTGAGCGTATTAATGTTTCTGCAAACTATACCCTTGAGGAAAATAATTTGTACAAAATAAAAATGACAGTGCGAAATGCTTGTGGAGACCAGCACGACACAACTGAATTGTTTTATGTAGCATCTAAACCAAAAGTTTACTTCGATATACAGTCTGAAATTTGTGAAGGAGGTACATTGAACTTCGATAGTTTTTATCTTGAACTAGGTAATCCTAATGCTAAACACATTTGGAGCATTGAGGACCTAGATGAAATTGTGCTTGAAGATTCATTAGGACTGAATGAAGAAAACACAAACTATTCATCAATGGTTTGGGAATTCGACTCTATCGTAAATCCTAATTTTAATTTTCCCGGATATCTATTTAAAGGGGGTAAAAATTATATTGTTTCAATAGAAGTAGAAAGTGTTTGTGGAACTGCACAATACACTGACACCATTCATGTGCCATTTGGAGTAACAGTAAGTGCTCATCAGTTGGTATCTTATGGTGAGCCAATAGGTGCAAATGGAATACAGTTAACGGGTACGGTAACACTTCCATACGATAGTATAAAATGGCAACCAACCAATAAGCTGATAAATTATAGTGGCTTAACTCCTACCACTACCACAATGGACTCAACCTTATATATATTACAAGCATTTAAAGACAATTGCGTGGCAACTGATTCTATTTTAATTAAACATAGGCAACTAGTTAATTTAGGAAACGACACTGTAATTTGTGAAACAGGAAACATTGTAGTTGGCAATTCATTAGACGGATTAGTAATGCTTGGCTTATTAATTTATTTAGACGAAAGCACCTATTCTCCTATTTATAGTGACATTAATGCTAATTATACAGATGCAGCTAAACGCTTATCTTTATTTTTATACCAAGATAACTATTCGTATTACGAAATACTTAAAAATAACGATGGCGCATTTTCATCTTTAATGAAAATGATGAGTAATAAAATGCGCGCTTCGAGCGAGTTTGCAGTGGCACTAACCCTTTATAAATATCAACCTTTATCAGATGTTACTGATTACTTTAGGGATAATTTTTGGCCAAACAACAGTAGTTTAACAGATGAAATAGATTTATTTGTGAATACTTATGGTTCGTTACCTTCATATTTAACAATTATTGAGGAGGTTTTAACTCCATATTTTGATGAATTTAACAACAACAACGCAGCAATTAATGTATCAACCGTGTGGTACAAAAATGACACTTTAATAAGTGGCGAAGATAATTGGTTAAGTTTGTACGAACAGAATGTAAACAACGCTGTTAAGTTTGGCTTGGTAATAAACAATGGAAGCATTGTGGAGTACGATGAAATTTTTGTAGGAGTTGATACTGCATTAACACCTTTCTTTGTTCCTGCCTACGCCTCAGACTCTACCGTTTATTTTAATGGTTATCCTACAACTCCATCACATTTAACATATAGTTGGAATTTTGGAGATGGTGATACCTCAACAAGTAAAAATCCTATTCATACATTCAGTGAATTTAACAAAATTTATTATGTATGTTTAAGTGTAACAAACACATGTAATACCTATACCTATTGCGATAGTTTGATGGTTGATACGTTATTAAACAGTCAATTTTGGTTTGGGAAAAAAGGTGATACTAACACAGGGAAACTTAATACAAAAGACTTAACAAGTATTCAGTCGACCAATAAAAGCAGTGTATCAAACTATCTTGGTAATAATATTCCAAATCCATTTAGTGACTTCACTGAAATTGATTATGTAATCAATGACCAAACAATCAAATCGGTGGAACTATTGGTTACTAATACGCTTGGGCAAGACGTACTTTCTATTCCTATAGATAAACCTAAAGGCAAAATAATAATTGACAAAGAGAAACTTGGAACCGGTATTTATTACTATTATTTATTTGTATATCCGCAAGCTTACCAGTAACTTTTAGCAACTGCTAGAGTAAGTC
>JAUCCO010000218.1:0-3797 GCA_034676125.1 Bacteroidia bacterium | reverse complement strand
TATCTCGTTCGCGCGGGGTGTGCCTTGAAACATTAACAATTGTAGGTTAATGTATGTTGTATAAAAGATGGTAGTAGGTCTACTAGTGTCGCTGTGCAAGCGGAGGCATTAAACCACCTCTCGGTGCTAAAGAAGTAATTCGATGGTATTGAACGGAAAGAGGAAAAGGCTAACTAGATTAGTCAGGTACGAATAAGAGAGTTGAATGCAAATGAACCATTGATGAAGTTGTGTGATAACGGTACACATTGTCAAAAGCCAACGTTCCGCGTGTTGGTGAAAAATTATAACAGTAACTTGCATATTGGTTATAAGACAATCGCAATTGAAATGGCAAAACTCTTATTTAGGCTTTTATATGAAACTAGGGAAGTCCTTACTAAATGCTAAAAGAAAGGCACAAGATGGCAGTACCATTGAGGCTGAATATTGATGATAGTAAGGATGTCGGATGATGTTATATTAGTGATGATAGCTTTGTAATGAAGAAGGAGCGAAGGACATAAAGTACCTAATTGATGCAATTAAATATGCTTGTCGGAAAGGAAAGTGTGATGAAGCCAATTAGTATTTCTTTAGAAGATATTCGCGAGGCGGAAAAAGTGCTACTTGATGCAGGAGAATCATTTGGTGATGAGAGTAGTGAGCGAGTTCAGTTTATTCAAAACTTAAAAACTTGCGACTTATTGGCCGTACCAGGAAGTGGCAAAACAACAGCACTTTTAGCAAAACTATATTGCCTGAATAAGCATTTACCTTTTGAAGATGGTTCTGGAATTTTGGTATTGGCACACACTAACGCAGCTATAGACGAAATTAAGGAAAAACTTCAACCATATTGTCCAAGGTTATTTCAGTATCCTAATTTTATTGATACGGTGCAAAGCTTTGTAAATAGACATCTAACTATTCCAAGATTTATTCATGTTAAAGGTGCTACACCAATTAGGATAGACAATGACTCATATTTCAAGGAATTAGAAAAGTTATTAGATTCCTTTTCAGTAATTAGAGAAGTAAAACATCTTTACAACACTCCGAATATTGAGTGGTTATATACCTATTCATTTGGTCAAATTAAACAAACGCCAATTATAAGAATTTTAGAAAAAGTTGGAGGCGATGTTGTTGATATTAAGAAACCTAAAGGCAATTCTAAAAAATATGAAGACTGGGATGATAACACAAAGGAAAAAGTTAGAAAGTGCCTTGAAAAAGTTAAGAGAACAATATGGGATAAAGGAATTATAAGTTATGGCGATAGCTATTTGTTTGCATTCAAACACCTTGATGATTTTCCTGAACTAATCCAACTGCTACAAAGAAGATTTAAGTATGTTTTTATAGATGAAATGCAAGACTTACAACAACATCAAGTTGACATCATTGATAAGATATTTTTTAATACGGGTAGCACTAGTGTAATTCAAAGAATTGGCGATAAAAACCAAGCAATTTATAGTTCATCAAAAAAAGTTAAGGTAGAAAGTGTTTGGAAAACACGTGAAGATGATGATAAGAATTATAAGGATCTTGTTATAAGCGGCTCTAATAGGTTAACAAAAGAGGTTGCCCAAATTGTAGATAGTTTGGTTTTAGACAGGAAGCCTGATACATATAAGGTTATAGGTAGCAGAGTATTAGACAAGCCTCTTCAGCCGATACTTGTTGTTTTCAGTAAAGAAAAAAGGAAGGAGTTACCAGAGCTATTTAAAAAAATCATTTTAGAGCATCAGAAGGAAGGAAAACTTCCCTTAGAAGATAAAAAGGGTAATGTACCAAAATTCAAGCTGATAGCATGGAGTGGCGAATGGGGAGATGAGCGCACTGAAAGCAGCAAAGACAAAATTAGATTAGAAGATATAGTTGATTATTCCAAAGAAGCAGCGGGGAAAAAGGAATTTCTTGATTCTTTAAGTAAGCATCTTCAACTGTATGATAAAGATAAACGAACAATGGAGGCAGTAAGAAAATCAATTCTAAATGCCCTTATACATATTTTAAAACTTGAAGAACGCCCTTATTCCTCAGTAATTAGAGGAAAGGATGTTAAAAGATATTATAGAAAAAGCAAACTCATTGAAGCAATAAGGATGCGCTCAAATGAAGACTATGACTTTTTCAAGACTGAGTTATATGATTGGTGCTGGCAAACAATAACAGGAAATGAAAAGAATGCTTACGATAAGATAAAAGCATTTGTTTTGACGACTTTTAAAGAATGGTTTGCTCTTAAACTAAATAACGAAACCGAAATATTTCTAGAATCTGAGTTTAAGCCTATTCAAACACAATTTGTAAAAAAGGGATTAGAGAAAAATGATGATATAGAAATATCAATTGGAACAGTGCATTCTGTTAAAGGACAAACTCATTGCGCAACGATGTATGTTGAGACTTATTATTATAACTATGAAACAGAAAAGATTATTTCACCATTGTATTTAGAAAATCACAATTGTGTAATTGGCCATAAGGATAAGAAAACAGGCAAAGAAAAAGATGTACGAAAAAAAGAAGCTTTGAAAATGATGTATGTTGGTTTTTCACGCCCAACTAATTTGTTGTGTTTTGCAGCATTAGAGGAAAATGTAAAAGAATATATTTCAAAATTTGAGGCGGCAGGTTGGCGAATTGATGAAAGTCTTTCAACAAAGAGCCAATAAATAAATATATTGCATAAATAACCATTAGAGCGCTATACTCCTTTGAAAAAACAAAACCAGCAATTCGTCTTCCTCCGTGATTGGTTATTGCCCATGCTGATGAGTGGGCAGGTAACTGTTGGTGGGGCATCCAAAACCTACAAAATGCCGGAAGAACATACAAATATGGCTGCCGAAGAATAAAAATAAATAACTGAAAAACAATTAATTATAAAACTGTCTAAAACAAAGTTTAGTTATAAGTAAACAAAAAATGTATACATTCGCGTTACACAAGGTAAATGAAATAGAAGGAAAGCTTTCGTTTTACAAGTTAATTGTAAACGGAAACTGCGACTTTGATACTTTTTGTAAGCAATGTGAACAAGATGGAAATTTAGCAAGCGAATTAAGAACGATACAATCTCGTATGCAACAACTGGCCGATTTAAAAACAATGCCTGTTGAGAAGCATAGAGATATTACGCCCAAAAACGAATCGGTTAAAGAATATGAAATCAAAACAAAGCATTTACGTGTTTACATGTTTCATGAAAAAGATACCGGCCGTGTAATTGTTTTAGGGGGTAAAAAAGGAACACAAGAAAGCGATATCAAGCGTTTTCGAAACATTAAAAAAGTATATTTTAACAAAGGAGGTAATTTATGATAAGCAAAAAGGAGCTATTAAATACAACTGAATATTGGGTTGAAGAGCTACAAAACCAAATTTATCGCGAGGTAAGCGCTTACATGGATTTGCATAAATTAAACAGAACCGACTTAGCAAAAGAGTGGGGTGTTAGTAAAGGCTACATTACTCAAGTATTGAGTGGCGAGTGTAATTTTTCACTAAAAAAATGGGTTGAGCTAACACTTAAAATGCAAAAAGCTCCGGTGGTTGAATATGTTTATACCAACGATATTTATGAAATGGATAAGATATCGCGCATGGTAAACCAACAAATGAACAAACCATTGCAGGTTAATTATACCGGAAATAAATTGATAGGCATAACACAAAGCAGCACACAAACACTAAGCTTTACCATTTCAAGTACCCAAACTACTCAAGTAAAAAATACAGAATCAGCAGAAGCTGCTTAAACATTATGATTGAAGAACAACAAGTAGGGATAGGCATCTCAAAAA
>JAUCCO010000217.1:0-3909 GCA_034676125.1 Bacteroidia bacterium | reverse complement strand
ATTATTTTCGTGCAACTGATTATATGTTGGCCAGTGATTTGCCAAATATGTTGGTGCTTTTTGATGAGATTTTAACCAATGGATTTGATGCCCAACATTTTTTAAATGGCTTTTCAGATCACATGCGAAACTTGATGATGTGCAAGCATCCGCAAACCATAAAGTTATTACAAGTAGCACAAAGTGTAGCGCAAAAATTCATGTCGCAATCTGCGCAGTGCAGCCCTGGCGTGTTGCTAAACGGATTAAACTTGCTAAATAAATGCGAGCTTGATTACAAGCAAAGTAAAAATCCTCGATTGCATGTAGAGCTCGCTTTAATGAAACTTTGCCATATGCAAACCGTGCTTAACACAGCCGCACTAAAAAAAAAATCCTAATTTATAACCAAGCAAACGCTGATACAAACCTTGTAGCCGAGCCTACAAAAGTTGTAGCAAATGCTGTTGTAGTTAATAAGCCAGAACCCAAAGTTCAAGTTCCAGTTAATGAAACGTCAACCGCTTTAGTAAATGAGCCAGTTGCGTTGCCAAAAACAAATATACCGCCACCGCCATTACCCAAAAGCGGACTAAACAGTATTGAAAAACTAAAGCAACAAATTTCGCTTAACAAAAAACAAGAGGCCGAAAAACGCATTGAAACAGCGGCTGAAGAACAAAAGATAATTACAGCAGATGATGTTCCAACAACGATTGAGCTATACACAGCAGTTTGGACAAAGTTTTTGGCAAATTTAGATGCAGATGGTAAAATGAACCTTTTTACCATTTTAAAAAATGCGCCTTACCAAATGCTTAATGCCAATCAGGTTGAAATTGTTTTAGCATCGCAGCATGAAAATGAAATGTTTGAAGAAGAGCGTATTAATACCATTCCTTTTTTACGAAAAAACTTACAAAACACAAAGCTAGAAGTTACTATAAAAGTAGTTAATACAATAGGTTTTAAAAAGGCATTTACTGGCGAAGAAAAATTTGCTTTATTAGCAGAAACCAATCCTGCATTAAACGATTTTAGAAAACTATTAGCACTTGACATACAATAAAAATGGGCGCAACCAAAGATAAAATCAAACTGAGTATTCGCGAGCGATTGGCTAAATTAATGAACTACTTTTTACGTGGTTTATTAATAGTATTACCTTTTGCAGTAACGTATAGTATTATTAAAGGAATAGTTGTTAGTTTAGATGAGTATGTTGATGTTGGAATTCCGGCTGTTGGATTTTTAATTGTAATTACCACCATAACATTTTTAGGTTTTATAGGAAGCAGTTTAATTACCAAGCCGCTGTTTAGTTTACTTGATGATGTGCTATCAAAAATACCTTTTGTTAAAATTATTTACACCAGTGTAAAAGATTTTATGGAAGCCTTTGTAGGCGATAAAAAGAAGTTTAATTCTCCTGTATTAGTAGAAATGTCGCAAGGGTTATACAAGCCTGGTTTTATTACCCAAAACGACCTTTCAAGTTTAAATTTACCGGGTTTATGTGCAGTTTATTTTCCGCACTCTTATGCCTTTAGTGGCAATCTTTTTTTGGTTGAAAAAGATAAGGTAAAACCATTTGATGGCAACTCTACTGATATGATGAAATTTATAGTGAGTGGTGGTGTAACCAGTATTGTTTAGCAAAGGATATTATAACTTAACATGCAAAAAATAATCGCGCTTTTACAATTAACCCGAGTTGGCAATTTGATTATTATGCTGGCTACATTAGCGTTTAGTTATTATTGCCTTACCGATTATTTAACACCCGATGATTTATTAAACACAAGATTTGTATTATTGGCATTGTGCGTAATGTTAACTGCAGCTGCAGGTTATATTATTAACGATTACCACGATGTAAATATAGACTTAACCAACAAGCCCAATAAAGTAGTAATTGGCAAAAGCATTTCGCGCAGGTGGGCCATGTTATTACATTTTAGCTTTAATGGTATTGCCATATTAATTGGCTTTTATTTAAGTGGATATATTGCTTTATTGGTTGCTATTTGTATTGTATTGTTGTGGTTATACAGCATACATTTTAAGCGTCAATTTTTAAGCGGAAACATACTGGTAGCTGCACTAAGTGCATTTGTAATTGTAATATTGCCTTTGTTTAATGCACAAATTTCGAGCTATTTGGTTTGGGTGTATGCATTATTTGCGTTTGGCATTACCTTAATTCGCGAAATTGTAAAAGATGCTGAAGATTTACGTGGTGATACCAAATTTAATTGCAAAACATTGCCCATAGTAATTGGTATACGCAAAACCAAACAAGTGCTTATTACTTTATTACTTATTTATATTTTTTTGCTGCTAGCACATACGTTTATAGCCAATTCGTTTATTCCATTTAGGCATCAATACGGTCAAGTTGTATACACTTACTACATGTTAATATTTGTGTTATTGCCATTAATAGTGCTAACCTACATGGTTTTAAGGGCTGATGTTAAATCCGATTTCACTAGGTTAAGCTCCTTACTAAAAGTGGTTATGTTATTGGGGTTACTAAGCATGTTGCTTATAAAGGTTTAATTTGGCAATTGCGTTTAGTTTATTTATCTGTTACATTTATAATCTTCCTACATTTTTATCACCCCCAAAAAACAATTGCATTTAACTTTGCTTAACATTAACTTGCTACCATTAATTAACCAATTGTTATGATAAGAGCACCGTTTAATTTACAAAAGTGGATTGACGAAAACCGTCATTTATTAAAGCCGCCTGTTAACAATAAAAATTTATATCCCGAAGGAACCGATTATATAGTAATGATAGTAGGAGGGCCCAATGCCCGTAAAGATTACCATTACAACGAAACTGAAGAACTTTTTTACCAATTAGAAGGAACCATAAACGTTCGTATTCAAGAAGATGGTGAACCACGTGATATTCAATTAGGTCCTGGTGATATGTTTTTATGTCCTGCTAAAACGCCACATTCTCCAGCCCGTACTGAAGGTTCTATTGGTTTAGTGATAGAAAGAGTTAGAGCGGGTAAAGGATTTACCGATGGATTATTATGGTTTTGCGAAAAGTGCAATAACCCGCTTCATGCCGAATACTTTGAACTAAACGATATTGAAACAGACTTTTTACCAAGGTTTAAAAAATACTACGGCAGTCTTGATTTGCGCACTTGCAAAAAGTGTAACCATGTAATGGAAAGCGACCCTAAATTTATTTAGGGAGCTAACCAACACAAGTTTTTTATTCTACTATTTTCTTTAATCCATCAATTATTGCAGCCCAACCAGCAGCAGAATTGTCTGCTTTTTCTTGGCTGTAATTACTTTGCTGTATAGTTAATGCTGTTTGGTTATTTTCTTCCTTTACTTGGTAACAAACCCACAGGTAATTTTCGGGTTTATCTTCCATACCACTAAAATTACTTAAATACGAGTACGACAATTCTTTATTAGGCACAAAAGTTAAAATTTTGCCCTTGTCTTGGTATTGTTCGCCTTCCCATTCACCTTTAAAAATAATATCGTTACCAACAGCCCAATCGGCAATAAGTTCGGTTCCAAAAAAGTATTGTTTTACTATTTCAGGATTAATAAGAGCATCCCAAACTTTTTCAATTGGTGCATTTACAGTGGTGTTGTATGTTATTTTGTAATCGGTTTGCATCTGTATGTTTTGGTATTAAAATGTAAGTTTTGCAATAATTAGCTACCAAAACTAGTGGTTTTTTGTTTTATTACCTTGTTTTAATGCTTGGTTTGATGAATTTGTAAAATGAATTATAATGTTGGTATTAATTTTTATTGATGATTTAAAATCTCTGCTGGAATCAAATGTTTTTATGATTTTGTTTATTAGCATTTTATTAGCACTTTTACCATTCGATTTGTGTGAAGAGTTTTTGTGATGAAAAGATAATTGTTTTAAGAATGC
>JAUCCO010000216.1:0-3913 GCA_034676125.1 Bacteroidia bacterium | reverse complement strand
AAAAATAAGAGAACTGGCTTTTGGTATAGAAACCCTAGATAAATTGCCTGAACAACTGGAATTAGGTTTCGCTATTCATGTAGAGTTTGAGCCATCTGCTAACACTTTTGATTTGCAAGTAATAGCAGAGCTCAAAGAAGCCGAAACCCAGAAGGTATTGGTTCATATAAAAGTTGCAAATGTTTTCATGATTGAAAACATGGTAAACTATTACAGTGCCGAAACAAATAGTTTAAATTTGCCCGATGGCGCTTTAATAACCATGTTGAGCATTTCTGTAACACACACCAGAGCATTGTTTGCAAAAAATACCGCAGGAACTATTTATGAAAACCATATTATCCCAATTATAAATCCAACGGATATGGCCAAAGAGGTTTTTAAAATGAAATAGAAAGAGCAGCCATTGACTGCTCTTTTTTATGAATTATTGCGTTGTGCGAAATGGCCAATAGCTCCTGCTAAGGCCATTAAACCTCCAAGCAACATCAAATCTTTGTTGTTTTTAGATGCTGCAACGGTAAGCAAACCAAGCCCACTAGCTAAAGCAATGTTACTTGCGTTTTTCACTTGTGTGCTTTCTACTTTGCCTTCGGCAACTAGTCGAGCAAAACAAAATAATCAAGTTTGTTTGGTTCACACTTTTGTGAATGTTTAAAACTTCCTTATTTTTGCCTTACCATTCCACCCTAATCATGGAAATAGAATTTAAAACCGACTATTTAAGAGAGTTATATGAGGATAACAGAAGTGATGATAAACGATTTAAATCAAACCCTCAATTGGTGCTTCAATATATTAAGACTGTAAATAAGCTTAAATCTGTCACTAAAATTGAGCAATTATATCAACTAAAAAACTTGCACTACCAAAAGAAATTAGGCGACCTAAAAGGTAAAAGTGCAGTTTACATTAATATGCAGTATCGTTTAATATTTGAAGAAATACCTGACGACAAACCGCCTAACGAAATAAAAATTTTAGCACTTGAAGAAATCAGTAAGCACTATGAATAAGTTATAAAACTTAAACACAACAAACATGAGAACGAAGAAAGAATTAGCTCCTGCAATTGCAACCCATCCCGGTGAAATCATTAAAGACGAATTAGAAGCAAGGGAGATGAGTCAAGCGGAACTAGCTGGTTTAATTGGTATGGAAAAAACCCAACTGAACGAGGTTATCAAAGGCAAGAGAAACATTACTGCTGATATGGCCATTTTACTTGAAAAAGCGTTGAGCATAGATGCCGATTATTGGATGACAGCACAAAAGAACTACGAGTTGGATTTGGCTAGAATTGACGAAAAGAATCAAGCCAAAATCCAACAACTTGAAGAGTGGAATATTTGGAAAGAACAAATACCTGTCGGCTTTTTAAAAAAGCATAAGTTCTTAACCGGAATTCCAAAGCAAGATGTGGAGAAAGTAAAACTGATTTATGGCATTCAGCATGTAGACCAATTTGCGAACTTCTATGCATCAAGCTTATTGGCGCATTACAAAAAAGCCAACACCGACAAAGCCGATAGAAAGCATATTTTAGGATGGACTAAACTTATTTCTTTTTTAGGTTCCCAACAAAAAGTAGTAGCGTTTAAACATCAAAGTAAAGATGCTTTAATAAAAGAATTACGCAGCATTATCTATAAGAATAAAAATGTGGTTAATGAGTCTGTAGAATTGCTAGCATCTGTTGGTATAAAGTTAGTAATACACAAAAACGCGGATAAATGCCCTGTTGATGGTGTTTGTTTATGGAATGGAAAAAATCCGTTAATAGGAATGAGCATGCGTTATTCAAGATTAGATAATTTTGCATTTACCCTTTTTCATGAGTTGGGACATGTGTATTTACATTTAGTTAATGATCCGTATGCAACTTTTGTTGATGATTTGGATGATGCACATCACAGAACAGATACCTTAGAAAAGGAAGCAAATGATTTTGCGGCTAATGGCTTAATTCCCGAAAATGATTGGGAGACTTTTATTACAAGCGACAATAGGATGCAAGATGAATTTGCTATTTCATTTGCTCACTCAATTGGCATACATCCTGCTGTAGTTAAAGGCCATTTAAAGCATGACCTAAATAGCTTTTCAATAAGAACTAAAATTAGTAATGAAATTAAATAGCAAAACCGCCTCAATTTGGGATAGCTTTTAATTCTGATTTTTATAAAACACTCAATATGGTCCTATTTCGACTCGGGCTTTATTGAACCGTTTTCCTGTAGCACCAGCACTATCATTGGTATTGCTGTTCACCCGTCACGAACGTCCATGTATCGAAATCAATACTACTATATTTACACAAGTACTTCCATCATTTTATCTTAATGATAAAACTTTAAAAGGAGTTTAATAGCTAGCAGAACTTAGCCTATAATAATTTGGTTGGCTCACGATTGCTGCAACTACAAGATTAAATCGTGCCTTTTGAAAAAAAGCTGTGTTTAATCCCTATATGTTATGGGCAGTTTTACTCTTTTCGTATTTTACGTGTCCAAACTTTATTGTCACAATTTATTTGCAAAATGTAAATACCATTTTGTAAGTTTTTTAAGTCATCAATTTTTGTCGATGAAAAGCCACTTTTAATTTCTTGTCCAAGTAAGTCTGTGATTGTATAATTAAATTTTGAATTTTTGTTGTCGATGTTGATGTAGTCATCAAAAGGATTTGGATATATTTTAATAATGGAATTGTCTATTTCATTAACTCCAGTAATTGGCAAACGATTTCCATAACTAGAAACGAATTCAACAGAACAATTCCAATAAACTTTAAATTTCCAAAACCTTCTCTCTGTGCAACCAGCAGGACAATCACCCCAACCTATGGAATAAATTATTTCGATATGGTCTGAATAAATTGAATCAGTAATATTATTGCCGTCTCCAGCTATTGAATAAGGGTCAGAATAATAAACACCAGAAATCCCCTTGAAAATTTTTGTCATTGCAAGAATGTTGTACTGACTGTCAGAAACAAGCGTCAAACTGTGATAAGGCCAAAATTTGTATGCATGATAGTATTCCAATTCTAGCTTGTATTTATTTAGTAAACTGTCGATTGTGGAATTTCCAGTGGGTAAAACTCCTTTTCGAATATTTTGCATCCAAACCAAGGTCGAATCAGCTGATATGTTTATACGATTTAAGTCTGGGGTAGGAAATGAATTAACAGGATATGTTTTTACAATAGTGTCTCTGGCGACTAAGGTTGTTGCATTGTAAATTGCAATCAAAGCATTTAATGTTGTGTCTGTAATGTTCTTGGGAATTGAAATTGTGTCTTTAAAAGTTGAATTATTTCGTAACAATCTTCTAAGCGTCATTCGATATGCATCAGTTTTATATTTTGTTATAATACTGTCGGGAGCTGAACATGACGAAGGAACAATTTGCCCATAAGTTAATGATGATGTTACTATTAAAATGGTAATAATTAATTTTACTTTTTTCATAATGGTGTCGTTAAAAAGTTGCCGGTAACGTCAGAGTGTGAAAAAACTACGTTTTACAAATCAAAAGTAGGTTATTTTAATGCGATATAGCGAAGGCTTAAAAAATAGTTGGAATAATTATCTGCAAAAAACGAGGGCTTATTTATTACTTGCTAGCAGATACTAATCTTCGTTTAACCCAAATTACGCATTGGAAATGCATAATCGATATAGAAACTGTAAATTAGTTTTATACAAAACTGTTAACATTTTCTTTGCCGAGGCTTCGGCACGGGATTAACCCAGCTAAATCAAGTAGTTCGATTTTTCAAATCTTCTATTGATTAATTTGGGTTTAATACAATTGCCATTTAACTTAATATCCATACACTTCAATTTGTGTTCGGTGTAATATGCGTGGCTTATTAAAATTACTTTTCCTTTATACCCTTTTTGCAAAAG
>JAUCCO010000215.1:0-3926 GCA_034676125.1 Bacteroidia bacterium | reverse complement strand
ATGCTGACTTAATGTGGCAAACTGCTACTGAGAAAAATGCTTATTTATTTGAAGTGTTTGCATCTGTTGATGGTAAAAACTTTAATTCAATTGGTAAAGTAAATGCAAAAGGAAACAGCAATATTACCAATACGTATACTTATACTGATGTAAATGCTTTAGCTAACAACAACAAAGTTTATTACAAACTAAAAGTAGTTGATTTTGATGGTGCATTTGCTTGGAGTGATGTAGTTATTGTTGCTTCACAAAATGCCATTAATACCAACATACAAGTTTATCCTAATCCGTTTAACAATAACGTAACTGTAAGTTTGGTTGATAACACCAATGCAACAATAGATATTATAAGCATAGAAGGTGTTAATGTATACACTACAACTACTGCTACTAATAAAACCAATATTAACTTAAACCAATTGGCTAATGGAATTTACTTTATTAAAGTAACCCAAAACGGAACTACTACTGTACAAAAATTAGTTAAACAATAGGTTAATTAATTTCAAATATTAAGCGCCCCGTTCGACAAGTCGAACGGGGCGCTTTTTTTGTGGGATAGTTGATAAGGAAATTATTACTCGACATTAAGGAATCTCTATTCAAAAGCCCTAATACCGCTAATTATTAATTCTATTTTAATCTTAAAAATAAATACCTCATTGTTAAACAATTCAAAAAATACAATCAATCAGCTTACGTGATAAATTGTAGAAATAAATGACCTATTCAAGTATCCAGAATCTCTATAACCTAAATAAATGTCGCATTTGAAAGTATTTATATAAATTCACAACCTTAAAATTAAACCAAATCATTATGAAAACAAAAAGATCTACCCTTTTTAACGTACTAAAACCTTTATTTTTGCTGCTTTTATTATTGCAAATTAGCAATTTAACAATTGCGCAAAGCTCACAAATTAGCACTACTTCAACCTTTTTAAACAACAATGGTTCAGGAAATGTTATCTTTAACTTTCAAAACACAAATGCATTCCCAATTAAAATTACAGATATTGACGGGGTTGTTGGTGTTGCAGGAATAAATACATGTGATGTATATTACAATACCACGCCAATATCTGCTGCGCCAGGCGCAATAAATGCGGCTAACGGTTGGATACTAGCGATGAGTGGCAATTTTACTGGGGTTGCCAATACAACAAGCACTGTTACACAAAACTTTATTTCAGGAGGTTCTTTAATTATACCAGCAAATACTACTTATGCACTTTCCATTTTTGCTACAAACCAACGTTATTCTTCAATAGCGGCTGGAACAACCACACTAAGTGGTGGTGGGTGCAATTTAATAACGGGTACCAATATTGGCTTTGGGGGAAATGTACCACCCGTTGGCCCAACAATCACACCCAGAGGTTGGATTGGAGTAATTACTTTTGAACCATTATTAAGAGCACCTTTAGATATTGGAGTTGTTTCTATTGATTCTCCAACCGTATTTTGTGGAAACACCCAAAATATAGTTGCCCGAGTTCAGAATTTTGGTACATCAAGGGTTACAAATTTTGATGTAAATTGGTCTATTAATGGAGTTTTACAAACACCAATAAGTTCAACCCAAGTAATTGATACCGTAAATGGCACTGGCCAAAATTCAGTACAAGTATTATTAGGATCTGCGAACTTTCCAAGTGGCGTATTTACTGAAATAAAAGCATGGACTGCACTTCCTAATTTTGCAGTAGATACATTACCAAATAACGATTCATCTGCTACTACTAAATCACCTGCAATATCAGGTACATTAACAATAGGCGGTGTAGGTGCTAATTATGCAACAATAGCAGATGCTGTTAATGCACTAAATACTGCTGGAGTATGCGGCCCTACTGTGTTTAATGTTAACCCAGCCGCTGGACCCTACACCAGCAATTTAGCACTTACAGCAATTAGTGGAACATCTGCCATAAATACCATTACATTTAATGGTAATGGTGCTACTATTACTAGCTTGGTTAGCCCAATAGTTAGTTTTAATAATGTAAGTTATATTAAAATGGATAGTTTTAACATAACAGGTGCAACAGGTTTTATAGGTGGTGGTATATATGTTTCAGGAGGTTCACATCATTTAACGTTTACAAAAAATGTAATTACTGTTAGTACTACCTCTACAACAACTGCTAATTATGGATTTGCTGCATCTGGTGCTAATACAGCTGGTACTACAGTAGGCAATAATGCACAATACATTACTTTTACTAATAATGAAATTATTGGTGGGTATTATAGCCTTACATTAACAGGAAACGTAGGTTACGCTGATAATTATGGTCATCATATAGCAAATAATATATTCAGAGACTTTTATAGTTATGGTATATATATAATACATGGCGACAGTATTAATATTGAAAACAACGACATTAATAGAGCCAATAGAGCAACTGTATCAACTTTATATGGTATTTACCATAGTTTAAGTAGATATACAAAAATCAACAAAAACAGGCTTCACGATTTTGGTGCTGCTTCATACAGCGCTTATTTAATTTATCTTTCTAATTGTGTAAACAGTGCTGGTTATGAAACTGAGATAACTAACAATTTAATTTATAATGTAGGCCAAACTGCTGGTGTATTTAATGCCATTCATTGCTTATCTACAGCAACTACGCTTGTAAATATTTACCACAATACCATACAATACGAGGTTCCGGCTGCAAGTACAAGCACAGTTAGAGCCATTAATTTAACCGTAGCCATAACAGATGTCAACGTAAAAAACAACATCATAAACATTACAGGAAGTGGTACAGGAGTTAAAAATGGTATTTATGTAACCACTACATCAACTTCATTAAATTCAAACAACAATAATATTATTGTAAACACTACCACAAATGGTAATGTTGGTTATTGGGGAGCAGCTGTTAGGGTTAGTTTAGCCGATTGGCAAACTGCTTCTGGAATGGATGCAAACTCGAATAGTATTAACCCGCAATTTACCAGCTTAGCAACTGGAAATTTAAAGCCTCTTTCGATAGCTTTAGATAATTTAGGAACAGCTGTTGGTGTAACAACTGATATTACAAATGCAACAAGATCATTATCATTACCAGATATTGGTGCTTATGAGTTTACCACCGCTGCCAGTTGTAGTGGAATGCCTAATGCAGGCACAGCAATTAGCGATATTGCTTATGCATGTTCAACACAAACAATTAATTTAAATTTAGATGGTGCTACAAGTGCACTTGGTTTAAAATATCAATGGTTAACATCAACAACAGGTGCAGTAGGAACTTATTCGCCATTAGTAAATGATACATTAAGAGCTTTATCTCGTTCACAGAGTTCAACTAATTGGTATAAGTGTATTGTTAGTTGTGCTGCAAATTATGACACATCTACTGCAGTTAAGGTTAGAACTACTACTGCCCCATTTAATGGCGTATATACTATTAATAAAAATGCTGCACAAACCAGTACAAACTACACTGATTTTGCTACAATTGCAGAAGAGTTAAATTGTATAGGTGTATCGGGCCCAGTAACGTTTAATGTAATTAGCAATAGTGGCCCATACGATGCAGGTATTGAGATTGGAAATATACCAAACACATCGGCCACCAATACCATTACTTTTAATGGAAATGGCAACACCATAACAGGAAGTATTAGTCCATTAGTTTCGTTTAACAATACTTCTTATGTAACATTAGATAGCTTTAATATTGTGGGTGAAACTGGATTTGTAGGGTTTGGGATACATGTTACCAACCAATCAAGCCATTTAACTTTTACGCATAATATTATTGATGTAGGAACTACTGCAACTGTCTCTGGTAGTGCAGGATTTGTAGCATCAGGCTCTAAGTCGAGTGCCACAACTGCAGGTAATAATGCTAGTTTTATTACATTTACTAATAATGAAATTATTGGCGGTTACTATAGTTT
>JAUCCO010000214.1:0-3931 GCA_034676125.1 Bacteroidia bacterium | reverse complement strand
CAAACTAAACTCAAACCATACAGCTATATTATTAGATGGGGCCACCAAAACATTTCTGCAAATTATACCTATAACAGCCCGAAAATTCACGGTAGTATTGCAATACAACACTACAGATACGATTCATATAATTGGCGAAAGTGGATGTAAAGATATATTTGATTTAACATGTATAGCCTATAATTATGATACAATATATGGAACTCCATTTATGGCCGATTCCTCAAAAATGGATAGTTTTACACATGTAATAAATGGTATACGTAATGGTACTGCTGATAGTTTAATTGGTAGATTTATTGGTGACGATGGCTGTGGTAAATCAGATTTAAGCGCAACTACTGGTAGTTGTACAATTGAAAGGTCTGAGTATGCAGAACAGTTAATGAAAGTATTATCAGAAATGTTATACTCTGGTAGAGTTAAAAAAACAATTACAACATTAACAGCGGCATCTTCAATACATTGGAACGGAAATTCAGATGATATAGGATTCTATAACTTTACCATGGACGATTATTCACCCACCTATGTTGGTGTATTTGGTATAGATTGGAGTAGGTATAATGGCTATAGAGGCTTTGGCTTTAGCCCAGTTAATGATATGAATGGTGATTGCTATGATGATAATAATTTATATAGTGATCCTGATTTTATTGGTTTAAGTCAGTTTGGTATACGTATAGGTTATGAAAGTTGGAGTGATATTATTAATTGTAGCGTTTCATTTGGCGATCCATATAAAACGGGTACAAGTTTTTCTGAAATTGACTCGCTTGCTAATTATCGTTTTGATGCTATTTTAGGGGCATGGGTAGTTGATGCTTATAATTTTACGCCAGATACAACAATTATTAATGTATTGGGGGTGCGTACATGCAGAGACATAGCACTATGTGGTGTTTGGGCTAAACACGATACATTAGGAACGGATAAAAACTATCGTTACAATAAAGTAGTGGGTAAAGATATAATTAATTTTAGTTGTACAGAGTTAAATCGCTATTACGAAGAGGGCCATGATTACACATGCCCGGATGGGACTGGAGCTTCGATGTCAGGACTGCAAACCTTCGGTCCATTTGTATTACAAAAATTACTACATGATAAAGCCTTTGATAAAACATTAACCCAAACATATATTAGTACATATACTACTACTGATATACCAGAAGAATTAAGTATTTTAAGTGGCGGCCAATATCAGGCACAACATATAAGCGACTCGTTACTAATTGTATATTTAGGAGATTTAGATAGTGTAGGTTGTCATTTATCATTAAGGTTACTAAGTAGTAAAAATAATCAATTGTTTAATTTTAATGAAATTGATGGTTTTTCTAACATAAGGCCCGATGTTGAAATGATAGCTCAATTAGCTGCAAAAGGTCAGTTTGATAGGGCTAAACACTATTTTATTATACAGGGCAATGATGTAGATTCAAACAAAACATTTACATTAAGAGGTTGGTTAAGCTGCCAAGAAGTATATAGCTGTATGCAGCTTAATAACAATGTGCCAAAATCAACTGCCGAGAATTGTGGTTGCCTTACTTGCCCAGAGTTTAAAGCCGCTTTAAATGAGTTTGACACTGTTTATCCTTTTGCAACAATAGGCCACGAGCTTTACGAAAAAATGCTAACTAATTTCTTAAATAGGGAACTAGATAATAATTTATCGTATTTAGAGTATATGCAATTTAAAGAAACTTGTCGCATACAATACGTTAAAAAACATCTGCCCGCAATAGAAAGTGATTTAACTTTTAGCTTAGCGTTTAACACCACTTGTTTGGATTATATTGATGGCGTAGTACAGCGTATTTTTGAGCGAACAGGATACACACTACGATATCAAAAAATTAAAGACGCTTTATATTCATTTACCAAAGTGGTTTTTGAATTAGAAGAAATTGCTGAACCCAATAGGTTAAGTTTAATTAAACAGCTTCAGGATTCAATTTTAATAGCGCCATGCAATAGTAATATTTATAATACCGAAACTTTTAACGCCACACAATGTGGAATTAAAGTTAGTTTTAAAGTTCCTACTGGGCAAACACAATTATGTATAAGTAACTTTGCAGCCCAGTTTGATTCAATAGCATATAATCGTTTTGGTTTATCTCTTCCAAATGCGGTTTATTTTAATAGTTACAATCCATTTATAAACGAAATTAATACACCCTCATTTCAAATTACAGAATATTGTATTAATGTATCAACCCTAAGTGGTAAAAATCGTAAATTACTTACAATTTTAATTGATAGTTTGTTGCTTTATTGTCCTTATGGTACTGTTAAGTTGGGGTTTGAAGCAATGGGAGATGGGTATGTAAGCAACCAAACAATTAGCCTGTTAAAATATGATAGTACTTATCTTAAAGCACAAACAATAGATAACATTTTATGTGCAAATGTTTACGATGCAATATTAAGCTATCATGATTCGGTTTATAAATATCGCCCAAGCCACATACGCGAGGCAGCCCAGCTAGGTAGTGTAAAAAAACACCTATATAATTGGTATGGTTATAAAGTTGCCCTTACACAAACCAATAATATTAATGGAAGTTTTTATAACTTATGTACACCTACCCAAACTGGGCAGCAACTGTTAGATGTATTGGCCCAAATTGCAATAAATGGTAAGTTGCTTGCTGCAAATGTAAACATAAGCAGATATACTAATTTAATACCCAATGTATACATAAGCAGTGGCACAGATAGCACTTATTACACCGGCACTTCGCAATATATAAATCGCGATACGGTATGGCTAACATTAAGCATAAATAAAAACGGCACGTATTATAATTTTAAATTTTTAACCGATACCTTTGGCTTGCATATAGATAGGGTGTTTGCCATGCAAAGTGGTTTTGGCAATAATACAATTGGTTTACAAATAGGTGCATTAGGTATGAGGTTTTTATACTATGGCAATGCCATAACACAAACACAAACTTCATTAGTTAATTGTTGTACCTTTCCAGTACCATTGTTGTGCTTTAAGCCAGTTACAACCCAAATAACCGAAAACTACAGTTGTTACGACCAATTAATGGCTCATGCAGAATCTCAGGCATTAAATAATTACAAACAATATACCGATAGTATTAAGCAAACATTTAAAGCTAATTATAAAAGTTATTGTACCAGTATGGCTGTGCAAAATGAAAAAATTGCCATAGGTACCATGTTTGCCCAATACCATTACACCCTGTATTATTATGATATTGCAGGCAATTTAATTAAAACAGTTCCTCCGGCAGGAGTAGATACACTGCAATTAACAAATTCTACTAGGTTTTTAATTGATTATAATCGCAAGGCATACTCATTGCAAAGCCATGTGTTTACCAATCATAAATTGGCCACTACTTACCAATATAACTCGCTTAATCAAATAATGAGTCAAAAAACGCCCGATGCAGGTATATCTACTTATTATTATGATAGGCTGGGCAGGCAGGTACTTTCGCAAAATAGTGCACAAAAAGCCAAAGGATTTGTATATAGTTATACCATACGCGATGGGCTAAACCGTACTATTGAAGTTGGTGAAATTGTTGGCCCACAAATAAACCCCGACTCACTTAAATACCACTATAATTTATACTTTAATAATTGGCTAAGCCGAGGGGTAAAAACACAAATTACACGCACCTATTTTGATAATTCAATAAATGAAAACATGGGTAATTTTTTTGTTGATGGCCAACAAAACCTTAGAAGCAGGGTTGCAACTGTAGCCTATTTTGAATATAATACACCACTATATAACCATGCCACACATTATAGCTACGATATACATGGCAATGTAAAAGTATTGATGCATGATGTGCCCGAATTACAGGGGCTTAATAACCGTTATAAATATGTGTATTATTATTATGATTTAATTAGCGGTAAGGTAAATATGGTGTGT
>JAUCCO010000213.1:0-4013 GCA_034676125.1 Bacteroidia bacterium | reverse complement strand
TTTTCTCTGGAATTTTTTATGCAGTATTTGCAAAGTTTAGAGAGATAGTTTGTATTGTAGTTTGCCCTTATGGAAGATTACAAGGGTTGATGTTGGATAAAAATTCCATTGTTGTAGCATATGATTTTTTACGTGGCGAACCTCGTGGTTTTAAGAAAAAAGGAGTAGAGCAAAACTTAGGAGATTGTGTAGATTGTTCGCGTTGTGTGCAGGTTTGTCCTACAGGTATTGATATCAGAAACGGAACCCAATTAGAGTGTATAAATTGTACGGCTTGTATTGATGAATGTGATGATGTAATGACTAAAATAAGTAAACCCAAAGGATTAATTCGTTATGCTTCGCAAGAAGAAATTTCGAGTGGTGCAAAAAGGCGCATTACTCCCCGTAGTGCTGCATATATTGTTATTTTGTTTTTACTCACTGGTGTGTTAACTTTTTTATTAGCTACCCGTAAAGATGTTGAATCAACTATATTGCGTACACCTGGTATGTTACACCAAACCCAAGGTGATGGTAAGATAAGTAACATGTATAATTTTGAGGTGGTGAATAAAACATTCGACATTCAGAAAATTGAATTAAAAATTGTTAGCCCTGCTGGTGCCGAATTAAAAATGGTAGATAGAGATGCCAATGTTTTTGAATTAGGTGAAGATGGTTTGATAAAAGGTTCGTTTTTTATTATTTTACCTCAATCAGAAATTAAAACTAATAATACCGAAGCTGTAATAGATATTATTAGCAATGGTGAAGTAACACACAGTATTAAAACTAATTTTGTTGCACCTGTAAAGTTTTAAATTTACAGGTTAAGGTTATGATTATTTAATTTAATAATGCTAAAATAATGAAATTAAACTGGGGACATAAATTGGTGATATTTGGCTTATCATTTATGATATTTATAACCGTATTGGTTTATAAAATGGTAGGCGAAAAAGTAGACTTGGTTGACGAGAATTACTATGAAAAAGGTATGAGTTACCAAGATGAAATAAATAAGTTTGATACTGTTTCGGGCGTAAAAAGTAATATTGATTTTAATTTAGTAGCACAGTTAATAACCTTTAAGTCATCAATTACAAACCTTACTGGAAGTGCTAATTTTTATAGAGCAGGCGATAAAAATCTTGATTTTAGTGAACCATTTAAATTAGATAGCAACAATGAGTTTACATACTCTACTGCCAATTTAGCCAAAGGTGTTTGGAAAGTAACTTTTGAGTGGACCTTAAATGGAAAACTAATGGCTGCAGAGAAACAAATAGTAGTGGAATGATTTTTTTAACGGCTTTCCTTACTGGTTTATTGGGCAGTTTTCACTGTGCTGGTATGTGTGGCCCAATTGCATTGGCTACACCCACAGTTGGCCACACCAACTGGCAAAAAACTTGGGGAAAGTTTTTATATAACATTGGTAGAATTACAACTTATGCCACACTTGGTGCACTATTTGGCACATTTGGTTTAGGTTTAAAATTAGCTGGTTTCCAGCAAAGCATAAGTATTGCAGCTGGCGTACTTATTATCCTAAGTGTTGTAGTTTCATCAAAACGATTCAGTATTATATCAGGTTTTTCGTTAAGTTTTATTAACAAAGGCTTTATAGCAAAACTATTTAAAACCAAAACATATTCGGCATTATTTGCCATTGGTATTTTAAATGGATTATTGCCTTGTGGTTTTGTTTACATTGGTTTAATTGGAGCTGTGGCTACACAAAACTTTGCAGAAGGCGCATTATTTATGGCCTTATTTGGGTTGGGCACTTTCCCTATGATGTTTGGTGTTTCATTAATTGGCCAATTTTTATCTGGCAATACCCGAAGCCGCATCAATAAACTTTCTCCTGTTTTTGCTATACTTATTGGCTGTTTGTTTATCCTTCGAGGCCTCGATTTAGGTATTCCTTATGTTAGTCCTAAAATAGCTAATGATACAGTAATTAGTAGCGATTGCCATACAGTTGGTGATAGTATACGGTAATTTAAGTTTGTTTGATTTTTAACTTCCACACACTTAACATTAACTTAACATTTAGGTAATGTTGTGGTTTTACTAAAAGGAACAATTGCCCTTACTTTTGCCCCATCATTAACATTAAGTTTATTATTAATTAACATTGAAGGTGGTAAGATTTTACATAGTATTAATTGTTTCAATATTTTCT
This sequence comes from Bacteroidia bacterium, assembly GCA_034676125.1. Taxonomy (GTDB): domain Bacteria; phylum Bacteroidota; class Bacteroidia; order UKL13-3; family UKL13-3; genus UBA6183. Next base: position 1,840 of record JAUCCO010000213.1, on the reverse strand, counting down.
ATAAGTGTATTTGCTCAAGATACAACGCTTCAAAAGCCTTGGTTTGAAAAAATTAACTTGAATGGCTATACGCAAGTTAGGTACAACAGGTTACTTGAAACCAATAGCCAACTTAAAAACGAGCAAGGCGATAAAAGTTGGGGTGAAAACGGTGGTTTTTTAATTAGGCGAATTCGTTTGGTTTTCAGCGGACAAATTAACGAAAGGGTTTTCTTTAAGTTTGAACCTGATTTTGCCACCAATGGCTCCTCTACAAATTTAAATTTTGGCCAAGTTAGAGATGCCTATTTTGATTTAGGTATTGATGCCAAAAATGAATTTAGATTAAGAATAGGCCAAAGTAAATTACCTTATGGTTTTGAAAATATGCAATCGAGCCGAGATAGATTAATACTTGATAGAGCCGATGCAATGAATAGTGCTTTTGTAAACGAACGTGATTTAGGTGTAATGTTTTATTGGGCACCAACAAAAATTAGACAGCTTTATGCATCATTAACAAAAGATGGTTTAAAAGGTTCTGGAGATTATGGCGTAATTGGATTGGGCGTTTTTAATGGCCAAGCATCAAACAAACCTGAACAAAATAACCAACCTCATGTAGTTGCAAGAGTTAGTTATCCATTTAAAATTAACAATCAAATTGTAGAAATTAGTTTGCAAGCACACAAGGGCAATTATGTAGTAACTAAAGATCAAATTAGTGATACAAGTGTTCGGGTAAATAAAAATAATTCATACCTGGATGAAAGGATTGGTGCATCATTTATTTTATATCCAAAACCATTCGGTATACAAGCTGAATATAATATTGGTAAAGGTCCCGAGTATAATAATTACAACAATACGGTTGAGGTAAAAAACCTACATGGCGGTTATGTTTTAACATCTTATAAAACCAATATTGGTGGGCAAGTTTTAATTCCTTTTGCTCGCTATCATTATTATAAAGGTGGCAAAAAACAAGAAACCGATGCAAGAAGTTATCAAGTAAGTGAGTTTAATTTTGGGGTAGAGTGGCAAATGAATGCTAACTTTGAGCTTACTGCAGGTTATACTATATCAAGCAGAAGATTTGAAGACAGTGTGTTGCGCAATAATTTACAAAAAGGTAACCTATTACACCTTCAGGCACAGCTTAATTTTTAAATTTAATCATCATATTCTTGTGATTTAATAGCAAGCCAAGCAATTAATCCAGTTTGTACTTCCACTTTTTTAAAGCCGTTTTTTGTTAGTACTTTTTGAGATGCAACATGATTAATTAAAGTGTTTGCTTTTATCGCTGTTAAATTTTCGTGCTTAAATGCCCATTGCATAATACCCGATAAAGCTTCGGTTGCATAACCCTTATTAAAATACCTGATATCAATTCCATAGCCAACTTCGGTTTCGCCTAACTCATCGGGAGTTCCAGTAAAGCCAATACCTCCAATAGCAACATTTTCTGATTTTAATATAATTTCCCAATTGGTAAACCATTCAAAGTTTGTAGGGTTAGTTTTGGTATTGTGTAACCAAAACTCTATTGCTTCCACATGGTCGTTTATTGTTTCGGGTGCATGTTGCATAGGTTGATATTTGATGCCTAATAACTGCGCCAATACATTAGGCCTATGTTTTAATAGCTCAACTTGGTGGTGGTTTAAAGGAATTAATTTTAGCCTTGATGTTTCAATCATATCATAAAAAACGCCTCAGTGAATGCTGAAGCGTTAATTTTAATTATTTAATATTGGTCCAAACGTTGGTAACATCATCATCATCTTCAATAGCATCTAATAACAAATGCACCTCGTTTTCTTGCTCTTCAGTAAGTTCAATAGTTGTAGTTGGTATA
>JAUCCO010000212.1:0-4020 GCA_034676125.1 Bacteroidia bacterium | reverse complement strand
CTTGTAAAAATGTACATGGCTACGCCTGTAGAAACTCAAGCAATGCTTGATTCATTACCAGCAGGTAAAGCATTGAGTGCTGAACTTGAAATGGGTAATCCTGATGTTGAAGCATCTCGTAAAGATTGGGATTTAGAAAAGTATTTAGACAACGATCCAAAAGCCTTAGCTGCTATGGAAAAGGAAAATCCTGAAAGATTTAAACAATTAAACGCAGCACACTACGGCAAATAGTAGTTACAAAACCGGGCAAGTTTTTAACTAACAAAATATCCATAAAAAATAGATGGCACAATTAAAAAATGAAATCGCGGAAAAGGAAATGATCAAAAATTTCCGCCACCAAAAAAGCTGGTTAGGCCGTGTTAAGTCAAAACCACAATGGGTGGGTAATGATGTAATAAAAATCCCTAAACAGGGTGCGGCTCCTTCCGTATTAATCAATAACAATATTTATCCAATCGTTAGCAATGAGCGTGAAGATGATTTTATTGTGCTTGCATTAAACAAATACGATACCACTAACACTGAGATTAGTGATGATGAAGCGGAAACTTTACCGTACGAAAAAACGAGTGATGTGCAAATGCAGCATCGCGAAACGTTAGAAGATGAGACCGTAGAGCACGCTTTGCATTCTATCTCTCCAGTTGCGAACAGTGCAACAACGCCTGTTTTGGAAACTACGGGCGCAACGGTTAATGGTCGTAAGCGTTTAACCACTCAGGATTTGATTAATTACAAGCAAAAGCTTGATGATTTAAAAGTTCCTAAAAAAGGCAGGTTATTAATTCTTTGTAGCGATCACGTAAATGACCTTCTTGCCGAAGATAAAGCTTTTGTAACTCAGTACCACAACCAAAAAGATGGTGTAATTTCATCTAACTACATGGGTTTTGAGGTTTATGAAGATTTGAGCGCAGTTACCTACAAGGATGTTGCGGGTACAATGACTCGTGAGGCTTACGGTGCAGTAGCTACTGGCAAAACAGCATCAATAGTTGCGTTTGTTGGAAATTTGGCTAAAGCAGTAGGTACTGTTAAGCGTTACATGCGTATTTCTGACAATGATCCTGAAAACAGAAAAACCACGATTGGTTTTCGCCTTTACTTCATTTGTGTAGCAACCAAATCAGAAGGTATGGGTGCAATTGTATCGGCTGCTGCATAGTAATCACTTTTTAAAATAAGGAGAACCAAATAATGGGAGCAACAAATAATAAATATCGTTCATCTGCGGCCGCACTTTTTGCAGTAGCTTTTGCTGCTACAATGACTACCGAAGTGTGGAATGAAAAAAACATAGTTACCGTAGGTAACATGACTGGTGCCGGAACACTTAATCTTGAGGTTAACGAAAGAACAACCGCAGGAGATTTACTTATCGTTAAAGCTAGTGCAGATGCTACTGGTAGAACATTAACATTTGGCACTGGCTTTACAGCCGTTCCTTATGCTATTGCTTCAAGCAAAAGTGTTGCAATATCTTTTGTTTACGATGGTTCAAAGTTCGTACAGGTAGGCGCACCAGCAGTATTAAACTAAGATTATGCGGAGTATTAAATACATAGTTGTGCATTGCACTGGTGGCAGTCAAAAAGAAACCATACAGCAGCTAAAACAAGGATTTAAAGCCCGTGGCTGGAAAAACAATGGTTACCACATTGTGGTAGACGGAGCTGGTGCAAGGCACAACATTACTCCGCTTGATGAGATTGCCAATGGTGTAGCCAATAACAACTCTAAAAGCATACATGTAAGTTACATGGGCGGCAAGGTTATAAAGGGTAAACCAGTTGACACTCGCACAGAGTCGCAAAAAATTGAACTAATTAAAATATTAACCGAATTAAAAAAAGAGTTTCCAACGGCTATAATAGTTGGGCATAGAGACTTTAGTCCTGACACCAATAAAAACGGTGTTATTGATTCGTTCGAGTGGATTAAAGCTTGTCCATGTTTCGATGCAAAAAAAGAGTATGAAAAAATTTAAAACGCTATTCTTTTCCATTTTTATTGTTATGCTACTTGTTAGTGTGGGTTGCAAATCAATGCAACCCACTACACAGGTAGTTCATGATAGTGTTTATGTAGAAAAGACAAAAACCGTTACTGTAACAGATACGGTTTTTAAAACAGAAGCCGCACAGGTTAGTATAAGCTATCCATGCGACTCGTTTAAACAAGGTTTAAAACCTGTTTCAAAAACATTTAAAAACGCCACCCTTAAAGTAGAGCGACAGGGTGGCCAACTAAAAATAGATTGCGCCTGCGACACATTATCAATTAAAGCGCAATTGAGACATACGATTGAAACAGAATACAAAGCAAGAAGCCAGTTGCAGAATATAGTAACAACTAAGCTAATAAAATATGTGCCTTGGTATGTAAAAATTTTAGCCTGGTGTGGGGGCATTTCATTGGCCCTAATATTAGGCTTTTTATCATTTAAATTATTTTGGGTATGAGTGCAGTAAAAAGTTTAGCAGAATTACAAGCAGAAGCGCAGCCTTTGCTTAAGAGATATGGTGTAAACAAAATGTTTGCAACCTCGGATGGGCAGTTTTTTCTTATCCATTCTAGGGCTGCATTACATGCAGGAAGCATCCATACCATTTATCCTGTGGGATTAGAAGTTGATGCAAACGAAACCGATACGGATAAACCCGATCCACTTTCAGTAAAAGCAATTGCAGAACTAATATCTGAAGAAAAAGATTTGGGTCTTTTGCATAGCATGTTACTTGATGAAATTGCGGGTCAAAACCGTAAAACCGCAACTGCAGCAATTGAAAAACGTATAGGTATTTTAACCGATTTAAGAGCTAAGGAGGACTTGCCAAATGAGTAATGTATTTGATGGTGTAAACGTAAATAAGCTTAATGGCCAGTTGGGCGAAGGCAATGCCAGCGATGATGCTGTTTGCATATTAATTTATGCGGTTGCAATTGCCGATTTGCCAGCTGGTGTAATTCACAATACAGCTTATGAGCTATTGCAACCACAGGATGCAATAGATTTAGGATTTACCGCTGCGCATGATGCCAACGAGCATTTATATGTTTTAGGCGCAATTGCCGAAACCTTTCAATTGGCACCCGATTGTGTTGTATGGCTTATACCCGTAAACACAGGAGCAACGCCAGCGGCTATTTTAGCTTTAGAAGGTGTTAAAGCCGCCATACGTGTGGCAGATAAAGCCAAAGGAATAGCTATTGCCGGAACCGCTGAAACGGCTTTAGAACTGGCTACAAATGTGGAATTGGTGCAAGCACAAGTTAATGCATTTGCTGAAGAGCACCGTAGGATTGATTTTGTATTGCTTCAGGGCAACCAAGGCAATGAAGATGATGAGAACGAGTGGGTACATGGTGATCTTGTGGATTTGCGTACTAAGAACGCGCCCAATGTTTCCGTTTGTATTGGTCAGGATCCATTTATATCAGCTCAGGATGATGCATATGCAGTGCAGGCAGATATTGGGAGTTGCCTTGGTATGTTAATGGCTCGCAGGGTTAACGAAAACCTTGGATCGGTTGATATTATCAACAAGCCATCGGCTTACAAAGCTGACCCAAATTATACCCTAACACGTGGCAATAGATGGAATGCAGCACAATTAAGTAATGGTGTTAAGATGGAAACAATTAGCCCAACAACTCAAACTGCAATTAGCAACAAGGGTTACATTTTTGTTGGCTCTTATGCTGGGTATCCTGGCATGTATTTCAATGATTCGCCAACCTGCGTAACAGCAACAAGTGATTATAATCGAATTGAAAATAATCGCACTTGGAATAAAGCAGCAAGGTTATTACGCTTAGCTTTATTACCTAAAGTAAAAGGCATTGTAAAAAAGGATCCAACCACTGGTTATATACGCTCAACCACTATAGCGCAATGGATAGGCATTTGCAACACTGCTTTAAATAGCATGTTGATTGCCGATGAGATTAGCGGATTTACCGTTAATATTCCAGCTAAGCAAATACCATCGGCTACCACTCCGGTAGTGGTAA
>JAUCCO010000211.1:0-4041 GCA_034676125.1 Bacteroidia bacterium | reverse complement strand
TTTATGAGTGTAATATGACCTTTTGCTGCCTATACTTATTGTTCTTTCATTGAGGAAGCTTTCCCTCCTCTCAAACCATTCTTGCAACTCACCAACAAAAGATTCCTTGTCTGTGCTTTTCAAACTATTCACTATTACTTGTAGCTCCTATGCAGCCCTTAATTTCAGTTTTTTAGTCAAATACCTACGAACTATAACGCACTGATGGAAGTGACACATTTTTACAGGAATCCCAGGAAAGGATTGCACTTAACCTTTCCTGCCATCACATACGATTACAATTATTTTAAACACAGTTGTTTTATTTTACTGAAATAGGAATTCTTTGTTCAATATTAGCAAGTGTACCAACAGTATAATTTCGCGGGTTAATAACTGCGTCAAATAATCCAGTGTCATTAAATACCTGATCAATCATATTTGATTCTCCAATAATCTGATCGAAAAAAGATACTATTTCGTTCCTTTTTACAATTGTAAAATATACATCAACGGCATTTTTACTGCAATTAAAAAAAGTGATGGTATCGTATCTGTTTACATTTATTCTGTCGGCATAAAAACACGGTTCAGGATTTTTAGGAATGATAATCTCGTTTTTAGCACACGAAATAAGCAATGTCGAAGCAAGAATTATAATTACGTAGGTTCTTAACATGCAAAGTTTAACGTGTAGCATCTTCAATTATTATATTTATAAACTAACTTAACGTACCTTGTTTTATTGGTTTGATTGATGTTTGTCTTTTTGCTCATAAATTATTCCTATGCATAACAACTTCCAAAAAATAGCTAATCAAAATCAGTAATTTTCAAGTTACAATCACGCATATTTTAATCAAATATATCATTTGTTTTACTTAAAAAGGTGGTGTTAAAATTGCTTTAAATGGTGAAAGTGGAGATGGTTTTATTTTAATTGGTTTGAAACGTATACTTGGATGTTTTAAACCTAGTGCGTGGATATAAGTATAATGTAGTACCCAATGCACCAAATGTTGCCATATATCCCATGCCAACGTATTTATATGGATCGTTATTACCGTCTATTACCACAGGATAGTTAAAAGCGTAAATCGTAAAGCAAGCTGCACCAATTGTAATTGCTGCGCAAGCGGCAACTGCAGTATATTTAATAACTTCTTTTAAGCCGCTAAGGGTTACAGTTTTTATGTCGGTTAATAAAATTTTATCGTTGCCATTATTGCCATAAAAATTACCATTATTAATGCTATCCAACTTTAGGTGCACAACCTGTTGGTTATGTTTTACAATACGAATATTTGCAGGTAACTTAATTGTTTTAGTATACAAGCCATTTGTTTTAACAATTTTTAGTGTTGCCAAATTTTGCCCAAAAACAGGCGTGGCACACACAAGCACAAAGAGTATAAAATAGGGTAGGGTGTTTTTCATGGTTGGTTGGTGTTTGTGGGAATTGAATTTATTTATATGAGCTAAATCCACTCATTACCTCCAACTCAAATCACATATATTTAAATCAAATATATTAAAATTTAGTATTTTAAAAGCTGTTAAAATATTGTTAAACAATTAATGGGGCAAAGTTACGCCAATGGATTGTAAAATTAAGTTACACCAATAACTTCAAATTAAAATGTATTATATGGATTTCTATATACCTAGAAGCATGCAATAAATTACTCAACAATTTTATTCTTAATTGCCATTGAGATTGCCTCACCAATCGAATTGACATGTAATTTTTGGTAAATTTTTTTTACATGAGAATTGACCGTATTGTAGGTAATATCCATTTTATTGGCAACCATTTTATAACTCAATCCATTCGACAAATGTATTAGTACTTCTTTTTCTTTTTGGGTAAGGTTATAGTTGATTTCAGTTTGATTATGTTGATTAAAAAACTTCATTACTTTTATTGCAACACTTGGAGTCATTATTGCACCACCAGAGTGCACTTCAACAATACTTTGCAACAATTTATCTGCACCCGTATTTTTAAGTATATAACCTTCTGCACCTGCTTGAATGGCTGCAAATATTTTTTCATCATCATCAAAAACAGTTTGCATGATTACTTTAATTTCAGGAAAGTTTTTCTTAATTAATCTTACTCCAACAATGCCATTAACATTTGGCATTTCAATATCCATCAATACAACATCTGGATGCAAAGTTTCCATTTCATTTAAAACATTAGAACAATCATCAAAACCACCTATACAAATCAATTCTGTATTTAGTGAAATGAGTTCAGTGAGCATCTTGCGTCTTGAGATATTATCATCATAGATAACTATATGTATCATGTTACAAATGTGGGTTAAATAATTTGAATTTTGAAATAACTAAAACTAGTGATACTAAAGATTAGAAGTCAATAATTACTTCTACTAAAGTGCCTTTTTCAACGTGTGAATTAATAGAAAAACTACCTTTGCAATCGGATACTCTTTTACCCATATTTTGAATCCCATTTCCATATTTTATTTGAGATTTCTGAAAACCTATTCCATCATCTTGAATGGTTAGTTTTAACTTATTCTTCGGTTCTATAAAAAGCTTTACCCATACTTTATTTGCTTTACTATGTTTTGCTATATTGTTGAATGCTTCTTTGATTAAGAGTAATAAATTTTTTCTGATTTCTATATTGGATATTTTTGTTTCAATTCCTTCTGCTATTTCGTAAATACATTCAATATCATTGATAGATAATAAATTATATGCATAGTTTTTTACCTTACTCTCAAAAGTTGTGCTTGAGTCTGATTGTGGTTTCATCGCCCATACAATATCACTTAATGTTGAAATTCCATTCTCTGCATTATTAGAAATTTCATGTACAATCATTCGTGCTTTAACTGGATTGGTATCAATTAGTTTTTTAGCTAAATCAGCAGACATACTTATACTACTCAAAGATGCGCCAACATCATCGTGCAAATCCTGACTTATTTTATTTTTAAGTACCAACAACTTTAGTTTTTCTTTTGCTGAATATTGGTAAAACATTAATACAATTGCAAATAATGCAAGTACTAAAATAACAATGTATAACTGAATAATTTGAAGTTGTTTTGATTTCTTTTCTTGTTCAAGATTTATTTTAGCAATCCTTGCTTCATTTTCAATGCTATTTGCAAGTATAAATTGCATTTGGTTAAAATGTCTTTTGTTGGTTTCTTGCTCTAGTTTCAAAAGGAGATTTGTAACCTTAAACAATTGTTTTTGATTGTCCATCTCGGCATATAATTTAATGGCACTTTTTAAAAACTCTCGTTTAAAATAAGTATTCATCTGTGGGTTTTTATCCAATATAGAAAGTCCTAACAACAAATTGTTACTTGCCATTTCATTTTTTCCCAAACTTTTTTTAACCCTGGCTATTCCTTCATGATTCAATAATTGGATATCAAAAATCTTTGCTTCAATGGCTTTTAAATTCGATAACCCATAATAATATAATGCTGAATCTGCTTGATTATTATAAAATAAGTTTCTTGCTAAGCTATTAAATGCTATTGCAATACCTCTGTTATCTTTTGTGTTTAAAGCTTTATTTAATGATATTTTACTATAAATAAATGCACTATCATGTTTATTCTCCTTTTCGTAAGCCTCGGATAAGTTGCCATAAATGTGATAAGGCATACTTTGAAATAAATATTTTTGTGAATATGGAGGTAAAACAATTGATTGAATGGATTTAAAAAAAAGCTTTTTGGCTGTAGCTAAACTATCTATGTTAACATAAAATAACCCCAACAAATTATAGGCATCTTGCAATAAAATGTTGTCATTTAATTCTTGCGCTATCAATAATGCTCTTTTGGCATTTGTAATTCCTAATTGACTTAAACCGTTATAGTAATCTACCTCAGCTCTTCTGCTATATAAATAGTAATTTAAAATAACAGGTTCGTTTAAACTGAATAATTCCGAAATAAAATTAAGATAAATATAAGCTGAATCATAAGATTCTTTGTCCATGTAAGCATCAACAATTTTAAACAAACGTACTACTTGGATATTTCTATTAACGGTATCAATTTC
>JAUCCO010000210.1:0-4085 GCA_034676125.1 Bacteroidia bacterium | reverse complement strand
AGGGTTGGCTAAAAGGAGTTAATGCAAACACACTAGATAGCACACGTGATATGGGACGAGATGGCCATGCAACACTTAACCCATCATTTGCACCAGATGTATTTGGCTTTAGCCTGGGCTATTTTAATAATGATTATAAGCCTATAAATGCAACAATGCACCAAAGCACTACAGCCTTTATTGGCGATATTACAAATAGCCCATTGGCACAAACACAAAATAATTTATATAATGGTAACATTAGCCACATGGTAACAGCCATAAAACCATTAATGCAAAGTAATGCCCCATTGGCCACCATTTACCGCTACGACCAGTTAAACCGTATTACACAAATGCAAACCTACCAAAACCTAAATGTAGCCACAAACCAATGGCAAGCCGGTAGTGCACAGGCTAATTATTTAAGTGCATTTGGGTATGATGCCAATGGTAACATAACCAAGCTGTATAGGTCGGGTAATAGCCAACCCATGGATAGTTTGCATTACTTTTATTTTGCAGGTACTAACCAGCTAAACCATGTTACAGATAATGTTAGTGCAGGCAATTTTGCCGATGATATTGAGCACCAAAGCGCAAACAATTATGGCTATGATAATATAGGTAACCTAACAAAAGATGTAGCCGAAGAGATAGACACAATACAATGGAGTGTGTATGGAAAAATACGCCATATTAGCCGCACCCAAAACAGCACCAAACCCAACCTTGAGTTTAGGTATGATGCCATGGGCCAGCGAACAGTTAAAATAGTAAAAAATGGCACAAGCGAAAATACATGGACTAAGCAATACTATGTGCGCGATGCGCAAGGCAATATACTTGCAACCTACAATAGCAGTACCGTTGTAAGTAGCAGCGATGCAAATATTGCAAATATTACCAATTGGATATTGAGTAACAAAACAGATACAGGCTTATACCAATTGTTATTGGCCAATATAGAAAACAATTACACCTTTATAGGCTTGCTTAACGATGATATTATCCAAAATAACCTAGCTTATACAGTACTTAGTCAATACCCCTTAGTCAGCATATTATCATGGGATTATTCATTAGCATACCAAACCGCATTAAGCCTAGAAGGTAGCCCATACGAGGCTGATGTAATAAGCCAGTTAGAGCAGTTTGATCAATCTCTATTATGGGGTGCTATGGCAAACTGCCTAGGCGATGCTTTTTTTCAATTATTTGTATCAGATAATACCATAGCCTTGCAAACGCTTACAAATCTTGCAATAACTGACAGAACAATATTAAACCAAATAGCTACACTAATGGGTATATCAAACCCCGAATTATTAACTAACGAAGACCTTGCACAGGCATTAGTAGATTTGCAAGATTTTTCGCAACTAAATACATGGCTGCTTAATTATTTTGATATTAATACACTTATAAATAATACACATTTAACTACAGGTTGTTTAAGTAATTTATTAAATAATGGGTTTAGCTATGGCCAATTTACACAAGCCTTAAACTGTTATGATCAAAACTTATTGCAAACATTTTTTGCCACATTTTTTGATAACCCAGCCATGGCCAAACATTACTTAATAAGCAGCAACCAACAATCTTTTTTAATAAACCTAGCAAGCAGCAATAATTTTAGCACGTACTTACAACATGTAATAAACCAAAATTTAATAAATAGTATTAACTTCGCTATTACCAATATGCAAATGCAAAGTGTACTACAATATTTAAATTGGCTTAGCCAGCGTTGGGGTCAAACGGCCTACAACAGTGTTGCAAGCAACTTGCAATACCAAAGCCAAATTAGCTTAAGCAATTGGCACTTGTATGGCAGCAGCAGGTTGGGCATAAAACAAACCGATACCACACTATACAGCCGCGAAATAACCATAAATGGGTTTGATACACTTGGCAATGTTTTAGTAAATGAGGTGTTAGACTCTGTACAACTTCAAATTGATACCGCCCATTACAGCCATACTTTAGCTACCAAACAATACGAGTTGGTAAACCACTTGGGCAATGTATTGGCAACCGTGTTAGACCGTAAAACCCAAAACCAAGCCGATGTAGTAAGTGCTAATAATTATTATCCTTACCATAGCAATATGCAAACATGGAGCGCACCAAATACAACTGCATACAATTTTGGAGGTGCAAATGGGCAAGAGAAAGATAATGATATTCTAAAAGGTTGGTACGGATTCGGAGATTATGGGTATGATTCAAGACTGGTGCAACGTCCTTCGCCTGACCCTATCAGAAAAGTACATGAATCTCCTTATGCTGCATTTGCAGGGAATCCGGTTTGGTTTGTTGACCCTAATGGTATGGATACTTCGTCAACTTCTGGAGACGCTGGAGCTGCCGTGGCTAATGTTTTAGGAGCAACAAGGCAGGAGAAACGAGGTGCTTTAGGTCAATTTTTTACTGGGCAGCAATACAAAACAGTTCCAAACCCCAATCATCAACCCGAAGTAGAGAATATTGTTAATGCAGCAGCAAACGACCCTAATGTTTGCTTAACCTTTACCAATAACATAAATGATATTCCAGGTAGTCCAAACTCAGCAGCAGATGGTATTATGAAGAAAACAGGTGATAATAGTTATATGCTTTACTGGAATGCCAATGCTAATATCACTGAGATAGGAACTACTCCTTTATTTGAAGAAATCTTTCATTTTGAAAATGCTTACAAAGGCATATCAAATTACACCAAACAAAATGGCTCGTGGGGTATTTGGAGTCAAAGCGATTTGCTTGACGAAGAAGCAAGAGCCAAATACAGTGTAATCACAAAAATCAAGGGAATATCAACTACCTTTAATTACACTGCTGGGAATTGGCCAAGTAATACATATTCTGTGATAAATACAAACTTCGGGCATATGAAATTAAACAATATGACAGCTAATGATATAAGATTATTTATATCTACCAATACAGGAAAATTGTATAACTGGGATATTTTTCAAGGTGTTCGAACTCCTCAAGGTATACAAACAATTAAGTTGAAAGAACGATATCAAACAAACATTCCTGCTGAAGGAGCCTATTAAAATTACAGCGATGAAACACAAAGACATTTTCTATATACTTATGCTGGGTACGTTTTTTTCTTGTACGATACCCAAACAACAGATTTCTGTTGAAAAAGCAAAACTAAACGTAAATGATAGTATAGAAATTAAAAAATCTGAACATCATAGTAATGATTTAAGATTCTATAATGGTAAAAGGAAACTAGTTGAAACAGATGTAATAATATATAGAAATGGGATATCCAAAGAAATACTCACGCATTCAGAGGACGGCATTTTGGTGAGCAAACATATACATGATAGCACAATCACAGGTAAAGATACTGTAAGCAACCGAATATATCAGACCTCTGCGGGGCAAACTTTGTTATTTGACAAAAAAGGTAGACTAATGTTTCAGTTTTATTCTATAAACTTTAACCTCAGAGGTCCTTGCTTTTATTACTCAAACAAAGGGCAGTTAAATGCCATTTACAACTACGAACATAACAAGGTAGTGAATGTGGTTTATGCGCGTCTTGAAAAGTTCAGGAATGTTGACAGTCTTTTCTCGCCATATCGACTTTGGTTGATTAAACGTTAAAATAAGGTAGTGTATTATTTATCACATTTGCTTGCAACAAAAACACTAGGTGTTATTTTCAGTAATTTAAACAGAATAAAATCACCACTACCGCACGAGTCCTCGTTTTAGATGGATGTGATGCTGCTGTTCCACCTACACAAGATAAAAAACAATAACATGAGCCTTATAAAGCGAAAAAACTCATTTTGGCAATTGTATGGTATGATAATTATTTGTTGGGGATTATACCTGTTTCTAGTATTGATAGGTAGTGCTACCATAACCTTTCTTCCTATACTGGTCTTAGTGTTTTTCTCTTTAATCCTAATCTTTTCACAATGGTCAAGCAATGTTGAAGTATTGTTTCATGATAATTATTTAACAACTAAACACTATTTCAAGTCGAAATACAATGATTATGCTTATACAGATATAAAATCAGTAGAATATCTGTATACTAAGGTACTCGGACGCAGACTAATTTTTAAATG
>JAUCCO010000209.1:0-4095 GCA_034676125.1 Bacteroidia bacterium | reverse complement strand
ATTACCACCATATCTCGTCAATTGCGCAGGCAAGCCAAAACAGGGCAGGAGTTACTTGGTAATATTTTAAGCATTATAGAAGAAACCATAAGCGGCATAAGAATTATAAAAGCCTTTAATGCGCAACCTTATGTTCAACAGAAATTTGATGCACAAAATGGTGCTTACCGTGGTGTATTAAAATCAATGTGGAATAAGCGTGAGTTGGCATCTCCAATTTCGGAGTTTTTGGGTGTGAGTGTAGTGGTGGGCGTAATTTTATATGGCGGCCAATTGGTATTAGATAACCAAAGCGAATTAAATGCCAGCGAGTTTATAACATACATTGTGTTGTTTTCGCAAGTGTTGGTTCCGGCAAAAAATATTTCTTCGGCTGTTACTAATATACAACGCGGTATTGCCAGTGGCGAGCGTATTTTTACCATTTTAGAAACTGAAGTTACCGTTACCGAAAAGCCAAATGCGGTTGAAATTAATGAATTTAAAAGTGGCATTACTTATAAAAATGTTAGTTTTAAATATGCTGATACTGATGTGTTAAAAAATATCAACCTAAGCATTGATAAAGGGAAAACAGTTGCACTTGTTGGGCAAAGTGGTGCTGGCAAAAGTACCATGGCCGACTTGTTACCAAGATTTTATGATGTAACTGGTGGCGCTATTTTAATTGATGGGGTTGATGTGCGCGATTTAAAAATAAGCAACCTTAATAGTTTAATGGGCATTGTAACCCAAGAAAGTATTTTGTTTAATGATACCGTGTTTAATAACATTGCTTTTGGTATGCAAAATGTTAGCGATCAAGCTGTAATTGATGCAGCAAAAATTGCTAACGCGCATGAGTTTATTGTTAAGATGGATAATGGCTATCATACCAATATTGGCGATAGAGGCGGAAGATTAAGTGGTGGACAAAGACAGCGTTTAAGTATTGCAAGAGCGGTGCTTAAAAATCCTCCAATATTAATTTTAGATGAAGCCACATCTGCTTTAGATACTGAAAGTGAACGTTTGGTGCAAGATGCTATTCAAAACTTAATGAAAAACAGAACCAGCGTTGTAATTGCACATAGACTAAGTACCATACAACATGCTGATTTAATTGTGGTGATGCAACAAGGCGAAATAATTGAAACAGGAAAACATGCCGATTTAATTGCCCTGCAAGGTGTATATTACAAGCTAAGTGAGATGCAGGCATTTGTATAAATTTAAGTTATATTGATTGTAGTTGTGGGAATTATTAACCATTAAATATGATAAATAAGTTTAATATTGGTGATGAAAAGAAATACCTTAAGGTTGTTGAGTTAAATGATACAGCAACTTTCGATTCGGGTGAGGTTCATCCCGTTTATGCTACCTTTGCCTTAGGCCGAGATGCAGAATGGGTGTGTAGGCTGTTTGTAATTGATATGAAAGAACCACACGAAGAAGGAATTGGTACTTTTTTACAGGTAAATCATCATAGCCCAGCTACCATTGGAAGTAAGGTTATGTTTACTGCCTCTATAGAAAGTATTGAGGGAAATAATATTGTTTGTGCTTTTACCGCTAAGGTTAACGATCGGTTAATTGCAAGTGGTAAAACAGGTCAAAAAATACTAAAAAAAGAAAAATTACAGATGCTATTTAATAGCTTGTAATAACATATTTTATGAACATAGATTTAACAGGAAAAAATGCCATAGTATGCGGTGCTACTAAAGGAATTGGAAATGCGACAGCTATGCTTTTGGCGCAACTTGGTGCAAACGTTACCATGATTTCGCGCAACGAAAGTACACTTAGCCGCATAGTGCGCGACTTGGATAATAGCAAAGGACAAGTGCATGATTATATTGCTGCCGACTTTAGCAAGCCTGAAGATTTACGTGAAAAACTTCAGCAAAAAGTAAACGCACCTAAAACCTATCACATATTGGTAAACAATACTGGTGGGCCACCTGCTGGCTTGGCTATTGAAGCAGAATTACACGAATATACTGCTGCATTTACCAATCATTTATTGTGCAATCAAGTATTGGCACAAGCCGTAGTTGATGGAATGAGAGGAAGTGGATATGGCCGCATTATCAATGTAATTTCTACATCTGTTAAAGCACCTTTAAAAGGTTTAGGCGTATCAAACACCATTAGGGCAGCAGTTGGTAATTGGGCAAAAACATTAAGCTTTGAGTTGGCTCCGTTTGGTATAACTGTTAATAATGTATTACCTGGCGCTACTGGAACTGATAGGTTAAAGCAAATTATTGAAAGCAAAGCAGCCAAACAAAATCACAGTATTGAAGAGGTTAGCAAAGAAATGACAAACGAAATTCCGATGGCACGTTTTGCCACACCACAAGAAATTGCCTTTGCGATTGCATTTTTAGCCAGCGAGTATGCTGCATATATTACAGGCATAAATGTACCAGTTGATGGAGGCAGAACTCCAAATTTATAAAACAAACAATTACTTTAAAGGTTTATATTTATTACACTTAATTAATTACACATGAAAAAAACAGGAAAACTATTCTTAGCCGGTGCTTTAGCACTACAATTATCTGTAGCAAATGCACAGTTACAATTACCTCAGCCTAGCCCTAAAGCAAGCGTAATGCAACAAGTTGGTTTAACCGATATTACTATTGATTATAGTTCACCAGCAGTTAATGGTCGTAATATTTTTGGTGGTTTAGTGCCATTTGAAAAAGTTTGGAGAGCTGGAGCAAATGCTGCCACTAAAATTACTTTTAGCAAAGATGTTACCATCGAAGGTGCTATGGTTCCTAAAGGAAGTTATAGCATATTAATGATACCAACTCCTGCAGCTTGGACTGTTATTATCAACAAAGATGTAAATGCATCTGAAGGGTCATACAAACAAGAAAATGACGTGGTACGTTTTAATGTTCCATCAGCACCAACTGAGCATTTTGAGCGTTTACAATTCAGCTTTACAAACTTTACCGAAAGTAGAGCAACTGTAAATATGAGTTGGGCAAATACACGTGTTTCTTTTAATGTTGATGTAGCTACTAAAGTTCAAGCAGTAGATAATATTGACAAAGCATTAGGTTCTACCTGGGCACAATACAATAATGCTGCTCGTTACTACTATGATCAAAAAGATTATAGTAAAGCATTAGAGTATGTTAACTTAAGCATTAACTTAAACAACCATTGGTTTAACAATTGGGTAAAAGCACAAATTTTAGCTGCTAAAGGCATGACCAAAGATGCTTACACTTATGCAGTTAAAGCAAAAGAATTGGGTGATAAAACACCAGAAGGTTTCTTTTACAAAGACAAAGTTGAAAGCGCCATTGTAGAATGGAAAGCTGCATCAACTGGCAAGAAAAAATAATAACCAAATTTTTAAACAAAAAAACTACCTCTAATTGGGGTAGTTTTTTTTTGCGCTTTTTTTTATAATTATGAGAGGGGAATTACGAATTAAAAATTACGAATTACGAATTAAAAATTAAGAATTGGGATTCTAATTTCACTACTAAGTTCAAAACTCTAAACGAAAATCCATTGCGGTGATGACCTTCAGGGTTAAAGTATACGTTGGAGTGAAGGGGATTTTGTATGTTGAATGATGAATTGCTCGATATACTCATTCACTAAAAAGATATGATATGCTCTAGTTTTCCTCCAGCAGCAATATTTCTTACTTGATTGGTTTCGGAGGTTACGCCATTTTTTGTTTTGGTCGACTTAATAAATAACGTTTGATCTCCTGCCACTTCTATATACCCAGTGTTGGTTGAAGTTTTATTCCAACTAACACCATTAGCCGCCAAACTATTTCCATCAATACCACACTTATAAGTAACACTGGTAGAAAATGCATCACCATCTTTCATTTTATCAACGTTTACCACCTTCAAATCAATAAATGCTTTTCTAGGAACAAGATTATTAATCGTAATTGTGGTATCTTTTTTTATTTGAGGCAAGTTAATTTTATTAATAGTACCTGATACATATTTTGTATTGTCTAATTCAAATTCCATGTAATAATAACCCTTTACTTCATCTTCTTTAACATTAAACTTTAATATGTAATTACCATAATCATCAGTTATTGCAACGGCTTTTTTA
>JAUCCO010000208.1:0-4163 GCA_034676125.1 Bacteroidia bacterium | reverse complement strand
AAGTCGGGAATGCGCATTAGTAAGGTTGTAAAGCATTAATAAATAGAGAACATAACCAATTAAGTAGAAGATATAGAATGAAAATACCATTAGGCTAAATTATCTGAATGTAAGATTTAGCGCGTTATGAATGGTATTTTAAAATCACCAATCAACTTTAATCTATAGCCCCCAATTAATTAAGCTAGTAAAACAGCGCAATTAATTGGGGTTTTTCTGATTATTTTCCCATTGCAGCAATCAGCTTGTCATTTCGCTTATCTGCATAATGTCGGTTTACTACTAAAAATGCATGGATTATTCCAGGTATCCAAAAACAAATGGTTAATATTATACTTAGAATAAATGCGCCAATTCTGCCTGTTGTTAACACCGCAATTGGCGGTATAAGTATGCATAAAAAATATCTCATAGTTTTATGGTTTTTAAATGCTCTTTTCTTCCTTTAGATAATCCTATAAAGTATCCTAATAAGAAAGGAACAAAAAGTATTATGAGGATTAATATTAAAACAATAAACATTTCTCCTCCACCCATGTTGTTAAACATAATTTATTTGATTAAAGTGCCTACTCTTCAATGGATTTTCGGCTAACTCCATTATAAAATTATCCAACTAAAGTTACATCTCCGTCACTTTGTGCAATCCTGCCGGGTATAACGGTACGATCAAGGTTGCCCAAAATAGTTGCGTACGCATCCTTAAACCACACATCACTGTAAAAGTACCACGAGTGCGAGTGTGATCCGACCTTAACATCAATATTGTCTTTATTATTGTTATAATAATCACCACAATTAACATCTACTGCCTTTGATGGTGAATTTTGTGGTAAACCAACACGGCCTGCACGATTCTGTGCCCCAACACGTTTTACATTTGATATGGCTAATATGCTATCATATGGATTATAGTAATTTGTTAATCTATTGCAATGCCTGTATACAGACTGTCCGCGTTCACTATTCATGGAGTCGCTCGATACATCTCCTGATATAAGTAGAATTTGAGAAACCGACCAGTTGGTTTCAGCAGTAGCTTTTGTTGTTTCCGAATCATTAAAAGCTTCGTATATTACATAAGCACCGGTTGAGTGTGCTATCAAATTAACACTTATTGTACAGTTTTTCCCTTGTTGTTTGGCCAAAAATTTAATACAGGAATCAACCAATTCAAATGCAGTTTTTTTAGCATCATGCCTGTCCTCTAAATAAAGTAACGGATTATTATTACTTGGCCATGCAAAGGTTATCAGATCTCCATCAAATCCTTGCTTTTCAAATCCGGCTTTTAATGTTCTATGACGGCTGAGGACTTCGTTGTCTTCATTATTGTAACCGTGAATAAAAATAATAATATTTTCTTGATCTTTATTGATGATATCTCCAAAAAAATCGCTGAGACTTACTTTATGTTCAGGCAAAAAAGTTTTTGCATTGTTAGGTACTTTTAGGTAAGTAGTTTTCCCTGGTTCATTCCCAAATTTTTGGTTTCTAATGTTTTGGGTGCAAATAATGTAATCGTTCATAATTTTTGTATTTAGAGGTTGTTTATTGGGTTGATTTTAAACCAACATTGGTTTGCCTTCAATTATCGGATAAGTTGTGCCCGGATATACTTTTCCACTCTGCACTAAGCCGTTAAGTTCAACTACAGACAAGCCAAATGTTTTTTGAAAATGGGGCATATCTGTAAATTTCCAATCACCTCCCCATTCCCATCCATGTTGTTTTGCTATAGTCACTATTTCTTGCCAATCAGGTTTTCCATCGCCATCAAAGTCTACGTTGGTTTCCCAACTGGCTTTATTAAATTTTCTGGTTCCTTCAGTATCTTTTAATAATACAATATCAAAAGCTAATCCAAAGTTGTGGTATGATTGTCCACCTCGGGCATTGGTAACTTTGCTACCAAATGGTCTTTTCACTGTTTTACCATTGGGGTTTACAACTGTCCTGCCTAATGCAAAAAGGTCATTTTGCTCTTTATAGGTTCTTAGTGTGTATGCAAACCTACATATGGCTTTACCGGTTAGTGCTTCAGCAAAAAGTTGGTACATACTTTCAACTTCTTTTCGCAGGTTGGGATGCATTAGTTTAATGCGATCCAATGTAATTTTGTCTTTGGTCATATTGTTTAGGATTTTATCAAGGTTTTTTCCCGTTTCCTCTCAGGTTTACAAGTTTATTTAGTATGTCAAACCATGTTGGTGCACCCATAAAAACAGCCAGTGTTGTTATTAGCCATCCTGCTATTCTAACAGCCAGTCTGGGTTCCCATTTAAATGCACCAACAAACGCTTGTCGGTTTTCCCAGCCCATGGGTAATCCGCTGGTTTTAACCTTTTGCATGGCTGTGGCAATGTCTTTTTGCTGTAGTTTTAATAATGATAGTGCAGAATCAATACCTATGGTTGTAGTATCAGTATTTTTATCAATGTCAATTCTAATTGTAGGATTATTGTTGGATCCGCTAAGTATAATTTCCTTGTCGGTTTTTTCTATGTTTTTAAACTCATTCTTTGCTGCATTAGCCATTTGTTCTAACTTAACTTTATCAGCCCAAAGTGTTTGTGCTAAATGTATACTGTCAACATTAAGAAACACCGATACAAATGCTGAGATGATAAGCATATAAATTTGATAGCGCGACTTAAACCAGCCGCTTACCCTATCCATACTGCTATCATAAAATGATTCTACTCCACGAATAAATTTTTCATAGTCGTTGTTCGCGGAATCAAGTATATTAAGCAAAGCAATTCTAGCCTCACCCTTTATCAGTGATTGTTCGTCATTTAACCTAGCTCTTATAGACTCAACTGTTATTGGATCAGTACTTCCATTTCTAATAATACCCAATATGGCACTGGCAAAGCTTGATGCGGGTATGTAGGCGGGAAATTTTTTGGCATCTTGTTGTAATGCTCTAATAGAGGGGCTATTTAATAACAGTTTACTTGTTTCGCTTTTCCATGTTTCATCAAAAAACATATTATTTAGTGCTTTTAAAAGCATTCTACTTCGTGCTTTTATAAGTGTTAAAAATAATTCATGAATGGTTGATGCAATGATGGATAAAAGTAAATAGCTAAATGTTAGCACTACTGCAAGGTCTACTATTGATGTATTCATGTAGGTTATTTGTTTAGTAAATTAAGTCGGGCAAATTCAAAATGAGCACCTTCTGAGCGTTTCATATGGCCACCCCAATAAAAACCAAGTTGATTGGCAATTGGTACCAATTCTCTAACACTTCCTATCTTGTTTTTATATACAGGTAAATGGCCAATTGGATTCCATTTTTTATTGATATCCATTGCAATGCCATAGGCATGTGCGCTAAGTATTCCGTGATGTCCTTTAATATATCGTAGTTCAAATGTTGCGTCAATAGATTTAATCAGGTGCAACAAATTTTTGTCTTTCCAAGCATCAAACAATGCCATAATTTTAGGTGCTAACTTTTTATTAAACTGCATATCCGGTAAAGAATTCTCCAATTGCAAGTCGGGTATTTTAATGCTCACAATATTTTCTTTTATCCAATTGTCAGTAATTACAAGTGTTTGATTCGTCTGTTCAATAAATGAAAAACTCCCAAATTGGTTTTTCATCAAGTATGGTGTAGATGGTCTGAAAACAGGAGCAGACGGAAATAAATAATCTTCATTATCGTGTATGCCTGTTTCCACCAATAGAAAACCTAACTTCATGGCTTTCTGAAAAGTTTCGTTGCCAACCACTCCATCAACAGTAATGTTGTTGTATTGCTGAAACAGACGGGTATTCTCGAAGGTTTGCTCGTCAAATACACCTGAAATATTTACAGCATAATCTTTCCCTAACAAAAAGTATTGCCATTTTTCAACAAGTGTTCCTTTGCAGTGTAATGAGATTGATTTCAAAGTACTGCCAATTAACCTGATAGCTATTTAATATTGTTGGTACTAAAGAACCAAAAAAATAATGGTTCTTTAGTACCAAATATATAGTTACAAAAAACCATTATTTTGCATCGTAAAACCTTATCAGAAGGTAACAAGCATCTTATGTTACTTCTTTAATCGAGCATAATTAAGTTGTTACAAATTAACATTGGCATAAGGTAATGTTGTATAAATAAAATAAAAAATGAATTACAAAGGAAACGAAGACCACTC
>JAUCCO010000207.1:0-4195 GCA_034676125.1 Bacteroidia bacterium | reverse complement strand
ATTACAAATTTAAAATGTTTTGCTGGTCTTACTCCCACAAATTCATCGTTAGCAAACATGTATGGTCTAATGTAAAGTGCACTGCCTTTTTTTGTAGGTATCCATGCACTATCAATTGCAATAAGTTTGTTTATCGCATCCATAAAAATGTCTTCAGGTAACTCTGCCATGCCCATTCTTTTTGCACTTTTATTTAACCTATTAAAATTCATTTTAGGTCTAAATAATAATGCTTCACCAGTAGTGTTTTTATAGGCTTTCATGCCTTCAAAAATGGCTTGGCCATAGTGTAATGCAAAAGTTGATGGCGAAAGACTTATTGGGCCATATGGTAAAATTTCTCCATTTTGCCAGCTACCATCTTTATAATCAATCACAAACATGTGGTCACTAAACACACTTCCAAATTTAATGTCATTTAAATCGCAAGTATTAATTCTACTTTGTGTTGTTTTGGTTATTTTTATTGAAATTGCCATTGTTTATATTGCTTTAAATAATGAGTAACGAAATTGAAAATATAATTGACCTGTTTGATGAGTTATATGTGCTAGAAACACAAGATGATGTTTTAGTGAAAGACGAAACTCCTCAGGTTTTACCAGCAACTGAAGTTGTTGATAGTGCTATTGAAATTAAAGTTGATGCCGAAGAACCCGTTATGGAAACTTTGGTTGAACCTTTATTGCCTACCCAAGAAAATCAAACGTTAACCAAAAATCAACCAGAAATAACTACACCACAACAAGCGCCTATTGTTGAAATTCCGTTGAACTATTCGGGTGCAAACAAAAGGCATATTGCTATTATATACAATGATAAATATAATGATAGCAGAGAAAATGTGGAAATGCTAAGTAATTTAATAACTAAAGCGCTTAAGTTCAGTATGGATGATGTGGCTGTAGTTAGAGTGTCAAAAAATCAAAATTATACTATTGAACAAATAATTGGGCAATTACATGCTAAACATGCTATTGTTTGGGGTGCACCAAGCGAATTTAAACACAATACTATTCACGAAATAAACGTGATAAACGGAACCCAATTAATGGTAGCCGATTTTGTTCAAAAATATCATGCAAATAATGATTATAAAGCACAATTGTGGCTTGCTATACAAAACCTTTTAGCTAAATAAATTTATGAGATTAGTTTTTGCAACACATAATAATAACAAAGCTGCCGAAGTGCAAAGAATGGTTACTGAACCCTATGAGGTAATTACCTTAACTGCACTAGATATTTTAGAAGAAATACCAGAAACTGGAACCACACTACAAGCTAACGCATTAATTAAAGCAAGGTATATTCACCAAAAGCTGGGCTATAATTGTTTTGCTGATGATACCGGGCTTGAGGTTGAAGCATTAAATGGTGAGCCTGGTGTGTATAGTGCTAGATATGCTGGATTGGCTAGAAGCGACCAAGCTAATATGGATTTATTGTTGAAAAAACTTGAGCATAAAGAAAACAGAAATGCACGATTTGTTACGTGTATTTGTTTGTTTTGGATGGATGAAATGTATGCTTTTGAAGGCGAGTTAAAAGGGACAATTATTAATGAAAAAATTGGTACAAATGGTTTTGGTTACGACCCAATTTTTATGCCCGAAGGATATGATATTACCTTAGCTCAAATGGATATTTTTACTAAAAACCAAATTAGCCATAGGGGAAAAGCATTTAAGAAAATGGCAGCGTTTTTAAACGAAAATAGAATTTAATTTACGTGCTCTTTTTTCTTGCTTGGGTTCACAAATTCATCAGGTATTAGGTCGCCATTTTCTGCTTCTAAATCTGCAAGTTTGTGGTTAAACATATATACCGGAATTTGTGCTAAAGCCAGTGATAGGGAGCCTACTATTAATAAAATAATTGTAGTAGAACTGTCTTTTATTAAAAAGGCAATTAGTACAAATACTACATTGGTTAAATACATAACCATCGAAACTTCTTTGTGGCCTAAACCTATTCTTATAAGGGAGTGATGGATATGGTTTTTATCTGCCGTAAATGGAGATTGCTTTTTAAGTACCCGAAGTATAAATACCCTCAACGTATCAAATAATGGGATAATTAAAATAGCTACGGCAATACCTGGTGCTGAACCTATCTTATAAATGTTTGCCGCTTCTGGAGCATTAAACTGTATAAACTTTATTGCAAATATTGATAATAAAAATCCTGTACAGAGTGAGCCCGCATCACCCATAAATATTTTAGCTGGATTAAAGTTAAATATTAAAAAACCTAATAATGCACCTGCCAAGCCAAATGCTAAAACACTCCAGCCAATTTGATCAATAAAATTAAACCAAATACCAAATGTTACCGAGGTTATAAATCCAATTCCACCAGCTAAACCATCAACCCCATCTATTAAATTAAATGAGTTTGTAATTACTATAATAGTGAATATGGTTAATAAATAACTTGCCCAAATGGGAATAGACTCGATACCAAATAATCCATAAAGATTATTGATTAAAATACCTTCGCCACCAACGGTAATAACAGTAGCTATTATTTGTGCAGCAAGCTTTTTTAATGGCGAAAGAGCAACAATATCATCTTTTAAGCCCGAAAAGAATAAAATAATTAATGCCGCTTGCAAATATTGCAACCTTGTATCCATCCCTGTAGAAATTCCCCATAAACTTATGGCAATGGAAAATCCTGCAATAATGGCCAAGCCACCTAAACGCGGAATTTTATTGGTGTGAAGTTTTCTGAAATCTGGCTTATCATATAGCCCTTTTAATTTAGCTACTGTAATAATAGATGGGATACCAAATATTACAACAAGTAGTGAAGTTAGGAAGGAAAGGATAATATTTTGCATGTAAAATTTAACGTATTAGTTTAATGATTATTATACGGCCGCAAGATAAGGCTTAAAAATGATTTTGCCATTTTTTATCTGGTTTTATTATCTGTTAACTTATTTGTTATGGCGCTAATCTATTACGTTTCCAGCTATTTGCTGTTTTTTTAAATTCAAACCTATCATGCAATCTACTACTGCGACCTTGCCAAAATTCTATTAAATTGGGTTCAATAAAAAAGCCTCCCCAGTTTTCAGGCCGTTGCAGTTTTTGGTTTGGTAAGTTATTTTTTACTGTTTCAAAGTTTTGTTCAAGCACCATTCTATTTGGTATGATTTGACTTTGCGGGGAAGCAATTGCACCAATTTGACTACCTATTGGACGAGAATAAAAATAAGCATCATTCTCCGTGTCTGATAATTTAGTTACTGTGCCTTCAATGCGCACTTGGCGTTGCAACTCAAGCCAACAAAATACAACTGCTATATTTGGATTGCCTGTTAATTGTTGCCCTTTATGGCTATCGTAATTGGTAAAAAATGTAAATCCTGTTTCGGTAATTCCTTTAAGCAATACAACCCTCGCACTTGGTGTGCCATCAGGTTTTATTGTTGCAATGGTCATGGCATTTGGCTCATTGGCTTCTGCCTCAATCGCTTCCTGCATCCAAAGTTTAAATTGCAATATAGGATTATCTAAAACCTGCGATTCATCAAATACTTTTAAGCTGTAATCAACCCTTAGTGCTGCAATTTTTTGGTTTGTTAGTTCATTCATTACCAATACAATTAACTATATGTTCACAAAAAAAATTGAACTAAACGAATATTATTCGCATAATTACTGATGCAAAAATAACATTACATGCAACTGTTTGTTGTATTTATTGGTATATATTTTAATAAAACTACTTAATTGTGAAAATTAAAGAAATAAAAAAAGCGTTTCAAAAACCTACCAAAGGAAGTTTACTGGTAAGTGAACCTTTTTTGGAAGACTTAAATTTTAGGCGTTCGGTGGTATTGGTTGCCGAAACTTCTGAATTAGGATCAATTGGTTTTATATTAAACAGGCCATTAGACATGCTTACTGGCGAGGTTGTTCCTGACTTGCTTCAGTTTGAGTTTCCTGTTTTTTATGGAGGTCCGTTAGAGCCCAACTCATTACATTTTATACATAAGCATGGTGATAATATTCCTGGAAGTATGCAAATTATGCCAAATGTATATTGGGGTGGTGATATTAACTTTGTAAATGATTTAATTATTACGGCACAAGCTACTTTAAATGATTTTAGGTTTTTTATGGGATATAGTGGTTGGGAGCCCAATCAAATTAATGAAGAAGTGGAAGAAAAAGCTTGGTGG
>JAUCCO010000206.1:0-4198 GCA_034676125.1 Bacteroidia bacterium | reverse complement strand
AGTGCAATCAACTTCAGGAACCTGTGAAGCTAAAGATAGTTTGTTTATAACTGTTAATGACAATCCAACAATACAAGTTAACGATACGATTGTATGTGGTTTAAATAATGTTTTTACGCCCATTATTAATTCAACCGTTGCAGATAATTATTTATGGCAGCCTAGCACTTATTTATCTTCGGCAAATATACAATACCCACAAATTTCACCCAAAAGCAGTATATCTTATATTATTACTGCAAAAAATGCCACAACGGGTTGTAGTGCAACCGATACCATGTTTATTTTATTGGGTAATCCAGTGGCTGATTTTGCCACATCAAAGGCAGTTGTAATTATACCTGAAAATGTAAATTTAACAAACAGCAGTAATCCCAATAGCTTAAATTATGCATGGTATTTAAATGATGTATATTTTGCAAATACTAAAAATAGCCAGGTTAATGTTAAAGAGGAAGGCAACTATAATATTAAGTTAGTGGTAACAGATAGTTTGGGTTGTATGGACTCTACAACCAAGGTGGTTGAAGGCAAATCGAATGAAAAAATATTTATTCCAAATGTGTTTACACCAAATGGCGACTTTGCTAATGATGTATTTTCAATATCTTTTGTGCCTGGGTTGTATTTAAGTTTTGAAGGTTCAATTTGGAATAGGTGGGGCCAACAAATTACAACTTTTGATGCCTTAAAAGGTAATTGGTGGGATGGCACATTTGAGGGAAAAACTTGTCCTGATGGCGTATATCTATACATCATCAATACCACCAATATTAATAACAAATCAAAAACATACTCGGGTACTTTAACTTTAATTAGGTAATGGGTTAGCATAAAGGTATTAAGAAGTATTGCCAAAACTGATTTTATACTTATATTCGAAAAATTTTATTTTAGTTTTATGAAAACCATTCTACACAAACTATTGCTAATTGTATTTATTATAACCAATCAATTAGTAAATGCCCAAATTAACACATCAAGTTTTAGTGCCTATACCAATTTGGCAGTACCTGCAAATGGTAGTATAAATACTGCCACAGGCGATTTAGATGGCGATGGCAAATTAGATTTGGTAACAGCCAATGAGGCTACAGGTGTGTTAAGTATTTTTAAAAACACATCTTCACTTAGCAACATTTCGTTTGCATCAAGAGTTGATTCTGTGGCATCAAGTAATTTAGGCTTTATACATTTAGTAGATATAAATGGTGATGGAAAATTAGATATTGTTGCATCAACTAGTACAAATAATACCGTGGTAGTTTATAAAAATGTATCTACTTTGGGTAATATTTTATTAGGTGCAAAGCAAACATTTGCTGTAGGCGGAACAAATGCATGGGGCATGTGGTTTGGCGACTTAGATGGAGATAATAAAACAGACATTGTAACAAGCAATTCAGGTGGTGGCTCCTATTCTATTTTACGCAATACAAGTACAGCTTTAGTTATTGGTTTTGCTACAGCAAGTATTATCACAGCACCCGCATTAATCAACCCTTCGCAAGTAATAATTGCCGATTTAAATGGAGATAATAAAAACGACATAGTGTTTTTTAACAACAGTGGTAATAACCTTGTTATTTATAAAAACATTACAACCACCATTGGCACAATTGTTATAAGCACCACTTCATTAACAGTAGCAACAAATTCGGGTGCACATAGAGGTGATATTGCAGATATAGATGGCGACAATAAGCCTGATATAGTTGCCAGTAATTATTTTAGCAATAACTCTTCTGTTTTTAGAAACACCTCAACTGTAAGTAATATATCATTTGCCACAAAGGTTGATTTTCCGGCATCATCAAATATAAACAGTACTTTAATCAGAGATATTGATAATGATGGTAAACCAGAGTTGATACAAAGTTTTGGAACGGGTGCTTCATCAAAAGTGGGTATTTACCAAAATTTTTGTAATGCAGGCACTATCAATACCGCCAGCTTTGGCACTAGGGTTGATTTTGTTGTAGGCAACGAACCGAGGGGATTAACAATAAACGATTTAGATGGTGATGGAAAATTAGATATTGTAACTGCTAATTATTATAGCACAAACCTTTCAATATTAAAAAATACCACTATTCTGTCTAATGGTTTGGTTGCATATTACCCGTTTAATGGCAATGCTGGCGATAGTAGCGGTTTTGGTAATCATGGTGTAATTAGTTCTGGTGCTACAATAACAACTGATAAAAATAATAAACCTACAAAGGCGTATTACTTTAATGGTTCATCAAATGCAAAAATTACCGCTGCTGCATCCGGAAGTTTAAACCTAAGTACATATAAAGCAATTTCTGTTTCATTTTGGTTCAACTCTAATGTTACAAGTTCAACCTCAAGATTAATAAATATTCAAACAGGAAATACTCCTGCTAATAGTGTTAACCTGGAAATTAGTTATGTTTCTGGATCAAATAAGCTGGAAATAGTGAATTATAATCAATCAGTATTTGGGTTCAGTATTTTATCGCCTAAGGTTTTCTCTCTTAACACTTGGAATTACGTTTGTTTAACTGTAGATTCAAATAATTTACTTAAGTTATATGTAAATGATTCGCTAAATTATAGCACTACGGTATCGGCTTTTTATAAGCCTATTTTACCCACACTAACCATAGGTAATCATTTAACTAATGCTTGGAACTTTACTGGTTCTATTGACGATGTTAGAATATACAATAGAGCAATATCAATTGATGAAGTAAAAGCTTTGGCTAGCGAAGACCCATCTTCAGGTTTAGTTGCTCATTATCCATTTAATGGTAATCCTGGAGATAGTAGTGGTTATGGTAATCACGGAACACTTGGCGTAGGTATTGATGCACCTGTATTAACTTCAGACAGATTTGGTAAACCAAATAGTGCTTATTATTTTGATGGTAATACAGATATTATAAATGTTGCACCTCATGTTTCTCTTCGTCCTAATAAAACAGTTTCAATAGCCGTTTGGGTGAAGTCAGAGGCCAAGGCCAATGGTACTTGGAGTTTTATTTTAACATATAGACATGGTCCAACATCTCCTTTCGATTCATACAAAATTGCCACTTTTGTAAATGCCACTTATAATAACAGGTGGGCATTTGGTATTGGAAACAGTAGCACAGGAAATCAAACAGAATTAATTAATAAGTTTCCAAAACAAGATGGTGTTTGGATGCATATTGCTACTGTTTTTGATGGAGCAAGTATGAAGATATATACAAATGGTGTATTAGATACAACTTTTATTACAAACATACCAAGTATTGCTTATTCTACAGGTGTTCTTGCAATAGGTAATTCACTTACTAATGCTGTACACTCTTTTAAGGGTGCAATGGATGATTTGAGAATTTACGATAGGGCATTAACCAATAGTGAAGTGAGAGACTTAGCTGGACTAGGTCCAGAATTAGTATATTACACCAAAGCTACAGGTTCAATAAACCAATTAAGTACATGGGGTACAAACCCTGATGGAACTGGAACTTCGCCATTAAGTTTTGATTCGAGTTATTGCAAGTACAATGTTGTAAATAACAATACTTCACTAAGTGGCAGCCTTAAAATAGGTGGAACAAATAATGTGTTGGTTTTTGGAAATGGGTCAAGTGCATTTAACTTCGCAATAGCTTCAACAGATACCATTAGTTGTGATTCTATTTTCATAAACACATCAGCAACATTAACGGTAACTGGTACTTTACAAAGCGCAAAACTTAATACCTCTACTTCATCAACAGTTCAATATATTGGTAGTAATCCACAAACTATTGCTGCTGGTATTTATGAAAACATAGTAACAAGCGCGTCAACCAAAACCTTAACTGGCAATGTTACTGTTAGGGGCGTATTGGCCATGATATCGACAATAAATTGTAATAACAATGAACTTACTTTAGGCATTAGCACCACTAGGCTTGGCTCTTTAAATAGGTCGTCAGGCACCATAGTTGGTCGTTTTAGCAGATGGTTTGCAAATGCTACAAATACGGGCACAACAGGATTGTTCCCAATAGGGACAGTAACCAAATACACTCCTTTACAAATAGAGTTTACAACAGCACCAACAGTGGGTGGTAAATTAACATGTGAGTTTATTGCCGGTGCACCTGGTAATACGGGTTTACCACAGTTTGATTTTACCAATGGATTTGTATTTATTGATAAGGCCACAATAGAAGGAGTTGTTAGGCATACT
>JAUCCO010000205.1:0-4210 GCA_034676125.1 Bacteroidia bacterium | reverse complement strand
GGCCATTTTTAGAAGCTAGGGCAAGAGAACTTGGAAGACCTATTAATGTAACTTATGCCGAAGGTTTTACCGTAAAACGTCCAATTGGCTCAAAAGATTTAACACAACTTTTATAACAACTTACTCAATACGATCTGTAGGAGTCAAAACACCAAACTGGGTAAAATGATGTATAAAATGTTTGTAATGCATCCATAACCATTCGTGATAACCTAACTCTCCAAATACATTGTGCATGTGTTTTATATTTGGGTGTAATGTGTAATGGTTTTTAAATAATTTCAATTCCTTTTTTAGCTCTTCAATTGCAGTTGCTATATCCACTTGCATATGCGGAATTGGATCTAAAGGTAATGCTACATTTTTAAAATCTCGTTGCAATGGTCGGTCACTTAATAATCCAATATTTTTAATTTTATCAACCTTATCAATTGGTGTAACCAACTCAATAACACGCTTGCCTGTGCTTACGTTAAGTGCAATAATTAAATGCTCAATCATTTGTTGTGCATCCATGTTTCCCCATAGCGCCTTACTATCTTGATGTAAAGCTACAAGCCAATTATCAATGGTATTTTCAAAAACATGCTCAAGTTCATTTACTGATTTCATAAAGTTTATTTTTTAATGATTGAGGTTCCAATAGTAGCATTATTGCTGGTAACAACAAGCGTATAAACACCTCGTTTTACTTTTTTAGAACGAGGAAGTTCAAGCCTGTTTATTCCACCAAATTTAAAATTTTCTGTATAGCTATAAACTATTTTATTTGATGCACTTAACAGCGTAAATTTTATTTTTTGTTTTTGAGTTAAAACCAAAGCAACATGTATATTTTTATCATCCAAAACCGATACATTTAACAAGGTATCTGTATCATACTTTTGAGCAAACTGATAGGCTAAAAATAAATTAGGCACACCATATCCAAAATACCTATTTGGATGATAGTAATAATTTGCACTAAGCTTTAAAATCTTTTGAATTTGTTTTGAATCATCATTTATTAAAAATGGCCACAAACAAGCAATACCACCAGCCAAAATAGGGCAAGCATAACTTGTACCATCTCCTTGGTAAACTGTACCTATATCGCTTGCCACAGTAGCATCTTCACCTTGCGCCATTAAAGTTGGTTTTATTGATTTATTTTTATTTGAACCTATTGACGAAAAACCTGCATGACGCAATTTATCATCTACAGCACCTACTGCAATTACCTGTGGTGCATCAGATGGAAAAGTAACTTGTCGCCAAAGTGTATTTCCTTCGTTGCCGGCACTGCTTATAATTAGCAATCCTTTGTCAGCAGCAATATTTGCGGCCCTGGTAATCCATGCTGTTTTACCATCTAAATCAGTTGTTTTATAATTAAATATTCTTTCATCAAAAGCATTGTAGCCAAGTGAAGAACTAATAATATCAGCTCCAATACTATCTGCATATTCTGCTGCTATAGCCCAATAAAATTCTTCAACAGGAAATTCAATATCGGCCTCTTCGCTGCGCAATAAAACATATTTTGCCTGTGGTGCTGTTCCTATAAAATTAAAACTATCTAAAGCAGCCATACAACTCCAAACTGCAGTTCCATGATCGTCATCATTAAATACATTTTGTTCCATATCAACAAAATCGTAGGTAGCTATAACGTTATTCATCGCATGTTTTAAAACAGGGTGCACATTGGCTTTTAAAAAACCTGCATCAATAACAGCAATTGTAACACCATCGCCTGCAAATCCAAGTTTATGCAAGGTGTTTGCCTCAATCATTTCTGCTTGTTTTAATCCTTGACCGTAAATGTTACTATCTAATTTACTCTTAATAATTTTTTTATCAAACTTTTGCTCTAGTAAAGCAATTCGTTCATCTAAATCTACTTCTCTTTTATTATTTAAATCAATTTCTCCAAACCCAACGTATGCTACATTTTTAACACCTTTAATTTTTTGTAAGGAGTCTAAAGCATTTTTATTATCACTAAACACAATAGCACAATTAAACCACTTGCTAGAATTATGCACTTGGTAACCTGCATGTTTAATTGCATTTAGATAATTTACATTTACAGGAAAATCAAGCGAGGTAAAAGCAACTTTCTGTCTGTTTTTTCGAGTAATTGCGTGTTGGGATAAAAAAGCTTCCGGTTGGTTTATATGGAATAATGAAGTATCCTTATCATTAAAAAAAACTGCAAACTTGTATACTATTTTTGATTGAGCAACAGCAGTATTTAGCGACAAAGTAATTGAAAATACTACTACACAAATCCAGTTGAACAACCGCATATTATGGAGTAAAACTAGTTAGCGTTAATTTATACCTAAACCCTTTGGTGCCCGTAGTTTGGGTATTTAACGAATCATAAACTAACGCTACTCTACCTATGTTTTCTGCATAAGTTTGGTAACGTTTAATTTCTTCAATAAAATTAGTAACGTTTGATTCTTCTACTTTTACACTTTTAACGGTATTATTTTGAAAAACATAAGGTGTTTCAAACTCCACAATTTTTAAAATTTGACTGCCTTGTGCATTAAACAAATTACCATCCCACATATTGCGTGCTTTTAATGGAAAAACTAATCTTACAAAACGATTATTCTCTTCCACACGTTTGGCTTTATTATCTACAATTTGTGCTGCAAAATTTCGAACTTGCTCCCAAGAATCGCTATCATGCATCCTAAAATACCTATTTATAATATATAGTGGCTTGCCCATATCGTCTTCTATTGTTTCGGTAATATGTTCTTTGTATTGATAAATAAATGTGTCAATGGCTTGCGTAGGACCATTATCATCATAAGCAATAGAATCAACCTTATAAATCCAGGTACTACCAATGTTTAATGGAAAGTAATTGTAGCCAATTGATGGAGCTACAGTGGCATCATCATCATTCCGATTGCATGCAACCAAAACAGCTAAAACAAGTAATAAAGAAGTTATTTTTTTCATTAATAATATGTGAACGAATATAAAGTCAATTTCTTATTTATTACACGATAAAACTACTTTCAATCCAACCACCACCAATTACATCATCTCCTTCATAAAACACTGCTGATTGGCCAGGAGCAATTCCTTTAACATCTGCATCAAAAATACCTTTCATGCGGTTTCCTTCTTGATGCAAAGTGCTTTGTGTGCCCGCATTTTTATACCTAATTTTAGTAGTTGCTTCTAATGGATTTATAAGTGATTCGTATTTACCCATGTTAATTCCTCTTACCCACATGCCTTTTCTATTCAACTCAATTTCTTTACCAAGCACAACGGTATTGGTTTCTGGATGAATAGAAATAACATACATTGGTTCGCCTAGTGCAATTTCTAAACCCTTGCGTTGGCCAATGGTATAAAACGGATAACCTTTGTGTTTACCTAAAATATCACCTTGTAAATTCACAAAATTACCGCCATCTACTCTTTGCTCTAAGCCCTCAACCCTACGTTTTAAAAAACTACGGTAATCGTTATCGGGTACAAAACATATCTCGTAACTTTCACTCTTTTTTACCAGTTCATCATAACCCAAATCTAAAGCCATTTGACGAATTTCACTTTTACGAAATTTACCTAACGGGAATTGTGTGCGCGATAAACTTTTTTGAGTTAAACCCCACAACACATATGATTGATCCTTGTTTTCATCTAAACCCTTACTCACCACAAATCTGCCATTTTCTTCACGCACATTAGCATAATGACCAGTTGCAATAAAATCACAATCTAATTGATTAGCTCTTTTTAATAATGCTTCCCATTTTATATGTGTGTTGCACAAAACGCAAGGATTTGGTGTGCGACCAGCTAAATATTCATCAACAAAATTCTCAATTACAAAATCGCCAAACTCATCTCTAATATCTAAAATCATGTGATGGATGCCATGCTTAACTGCTATACTTCGTGCATCATTAATAGAATCTAAACTGCAACAGCCGGTTTCTTTTTTACTACCTCCGCTGGTTTCATAATCCCAAGTTTTCATCGTTACACCTACTACTTCGTAACCCTCTTCGCGAAGCATTACTGCTGTAACGGTACTGTCTAGGCCACCACTCATGGCCACTAAAATTTTTCCGTGTTTACTCATAGTTTCAAAACATTGCAGGGTAAATAGCCCTGTTGATTGAATAATTTAATTTATAGCTGGCAAAGGTATAACCGTTTTATGGATAACAAGAATTTAATTTTGATG
>JAUCCO010000204.1:0-4291 GCA_034676125.1 Bacteroidia bacterium | reverse complement strand
AAAACAAATGGTACCGATTTAACCAAAGTGCCTACTGCTAGCAGCACCAGTGTATGTACTGCATCAAACGTGCAAAACATACAAGTAAATGCCGGCAGCGGAAACTCAATTGTAAATTGGTTATGGAGAGATAATGGTGGTGCATGGCAAATATTTGCTAACGGAAATCAAAATAATTTAACCGATTACAACACATTAGTGGGCACTACAGTTACCCGTAATTATGTAGCCATTATTAACAACAATACCACTTGCAAATTTGATACAAGTGCCATGTTAACAGTTACCATAAATCCTGTGGTGTTGGGTAATAGCAACCGCACGGTTACTGTGCCAAGTACTATTTGTATGACCAATAGTTACAACGTTTCGTTAAATGTTTCATCAGACACTACGGTATTAAGATTTTTATCAAACTACAACAATGGACCATGGTATGATGAAGGTTACATTAACCCAACTAATAATGCCAGCATAAGCAGATATGCTTATACAGGTACGCCATATACAATTGGTTATCGTGCTATTACTTATAAAGCAAGCAATTGCCATATAGATACTACCGCGCCTGTAATTATGTCGGTTAGTCCACGTTCTTATGGAAATGATAATAGCATCATTCCAATAAGTAATAGTAGCGTTTGTTCTGATGCTTTAACATTTGTTAATGTAAACTTAACTTCTGGAAATACGGTATCGCATTGGTTATATAGTGATGATGGAGTTAATTGGTTAGGATACTATTCTTCATCAACATCTATTAATGTTACTGCAAATACCAATACGCTTATTAACCGTCAATACAGAGCAATTATTTTTAAAATAAACTCTTGTTCAATCGACACCACTGCTGCAAAAACAATTACTTTCAATCCAATTGTTAATGGTTATGATTCTACATCACAAATTAACATAACAAGTGGTACTTCTGCATGTATTGGTTCAAGTATTAATATCAATACTAATCCTTCGCCAAATAGCATAAGCAAATGGTTGTATAATGATAACAATACAGGTTGGTCACAAATCTATCAATCAGCTTCAAACATATCAGATGCTAATACCTATGTACAATCAACTGTAAATAGAATTTATTCGGCCATTGTTTGGAAACAAGCTACTTGCCGCATGGATACCATTGTTAAAACAGATACCATTGCAATTACACAACGCACTTACGGAGTTGATAACAGCATTGTTATTACTCCTTCAAGCAGTTCAATATGTGTAGGCAATGCCATTACTTTAAGTGTAAATGTAGGTTCGCATAGTGTACAAACTTGGTATTATAGCGATAATGGTGGTGCTTGGAATGTACTTTCTAATAGCACATCATCATCTATTGTTGATTATAATACAGGTGTTTCGGTAAGCACTTCGCGCATGTACAAAGCATTAATTAAAAAATCAAATGCGTGTGCTTTTGATACTACACAAGCCATTACAGTTAGCATTAATCCTCGTTCGGTTGGGGTTGATAATAACATAACACCAACAGTAAATAATGCCACTTTATGTGCCGGAGGTAATATTGCAATTAGTGTAAATACTGGTAGTGGTAACAGCATACAAAAATGGATTTATAGACAAAATGGTGGTGCTTGGATGGATTATTCATACACACAATCAACATCTATTTACGATTACAATACCAATGTTACTTCATCAACCACACGCGAGTATCGTGCAATAATTACCAAAGGTTCTGGTTGCGCTACCGATACTTCTAAATTGGTTTTAGTAACCATTAATCCTATTGGATTTGGTAACCAAAACAGTGTGGTTCCTAGTGCATCAAAAACAGCAATTTGTTCGGGTACAAATGTTACTTTATCAGTTAGCGGATTTACAGGTGCATCAATAGCACGTTGGTTATACCGCGATGGTAATGCAGGTGCTTGGACAATTATTAATTCTGGTGCAACATCAATCACCGATTTTAATACCCAAACATCAACCCAAATTACACGTCAGTATCGTGCATTAATTAACAATACCGTTTCTGGTTGCAGTACCGATACTACGGCCATTACAAGTGTTACCTTTAACCCAATTACCAATGGCACATTGCCAATTCAAACAACAGTTTCACAAGCTATAGTTTGTGCAGGTAGTCCGGTAAATGTTTTAATTAATCCAGGTAC
Organism: Bacteroidia bacterium; assembly: GCA_034676125.1. Taxonomy (GTDB): domain Bacteria; phylum Bacteroidota; class Bacteroidia; order UKL13-3; family UKL13-3; genus UBA6183. The sequence goes on along the minus strand of JAUCCO010000204.1, from coordinate 2,147 downwards.
AGGCAAAGTAGTAAACAGTTGGTTGTATAAAAATGCAGGTATGCCTTGGATGGTTTTAAATTATACCACAGCAACTTCAATTAATGATTTTAATACCAATGTAAACAGCAATACTACCCGTATGTATCGTGCAATTTTAAGCAATACTGCAGGTTGTAGTTTAGATAGTTCGCAAACTGTTACCGCAACTATTAATGTAATTACAGCAGGTACTAATTTAAGCATTACACCAAATACATCAACCCCTAATTTATGTTCGGGTAGCACTGCAATATTAAGTGTAAGCGGATTTTCGGGAACAGTTGTTCAATGGTTATACCGCGACTCAATTAACGAAAACTGGAATGCAATTTATAACACCAACTTTACCTTATTCCATTCGTCTACTTTTGTATCGTATCCTCGCACCCGCACTTACCGTGTTATTGTGTACAATGCAAACAATTGTAGTAACGATACCACCGCACAAGTTCAAGTACAAATTAACCCACAATTAGCAGGTAATGCCAATGCAATTGCACCTAGTGCTTCGGCAACTAAAGCATGTAGCGGATCTACCATAAACTTAACCGCCACAGGATTTATAAATGGTGGCTCAGTAGTAGGTTGGGTATATAGCGATGATAACATTACTTGGAACAGAATAGCTGGTTCATCAAACCAAAGCATAAGTATTGGCATAAATGTAACTGGCCCAGTAACACGCCAAGTTAGGGCATTGGTACTTACAGGTTGTAGCACCGATACCACAGCAGCAGTTACATTAATACTTGACGAGTTACCAGCAAAACCTAGTGTAACAAATAATGCCGGAACCGACTCGTTAGTTTGTAGCCTAACAGCCACCGCTTACCAATGGTATTTAAATGGCAATGTAATACCAGGTGCTATTAATAAAGTGCATGTAGCAACTATAAATGGAGTGTATACTGTGCAAGTAGCTAATACTGCCGAGTGTAAATCTACATCAAACCAATACACACACTTTTTAGTAGGTTTAGAAAACATATTTGCCAACACTAAATTTATGGTTTATCCAAACCCAACCAATACCGGAATGGTAACCATACAATGGCAAGGATTAGCAGTAACCAATGCCACAATAAGCGTAACAGATATGCTTGGTAAATTGGTATCGCAAAATAACCTTACCGTACAAAGCAACGATGAAACCAGTGTTGACCTTTCGCAACAAAATGGAGGTATGTATTTTATCACCATCACCGCAAACGGACAATCAATTTCACGCAAAGTATCGTACGTAAAATAACCTTGTTTTAAACATCATTTTATAAAGGAGCAGCCAACTTGGTTGCTCCTTTTTTTATTTGGTATTTTTAAAAATTTGGGGCATGGCCGGGCTATCCGCGCTACATGGTAGCCAGCTATTATCCCTATGCCGGGCTTGCCGTACACATTAATAAATAAACTTTAAAATCTTGCTCAATTGTGATTATTGAAAACAATATTGATAAAAGATGTACGACCCCGCTGGGGTCGATTGTATGCATACCGGGTTGTTTTTATAAATAGGTGAATCTGCTGGGTTCATTTGTTTCAATTAAAATAATTACAATCGATATAATATCACTTTCTTTTTATATTTTGCAGTGTAAATGGTTGGCCCTAAATGTTACTTACGTATTGAATTGTATGCTATGGTTGAAAATAAAATATCATTTAATTGAAGTGGAAAACGACATCCGTAATTTCAAGAATCAGATTGTCAATAAACTGCAAAAAAATAAACCTATAGGTTGATTTTATGAAATTCAATACTATATTCGCACCATACTTGCATGCAGTTGTATTAGATGATGAAATTGATGAATTTACTAGGTTTATCGAGTTTCTTTCTGATGCAATACAACTGGACGAGTATTTTAACGAAAATCAAAATGTACTTGCGTATTACAATATTTCAATCGAAGATGCAATTGATAATACCTTAGACTTAGTATTTGAACTGTATGATTATATTGAGCAAAACAAAAACAACTTAAACAATATTTTTGAACCACTAAAAAAAATTGGAGGTGAACATATTTTACACAAAATGAAGTTTAAATCAGATTGGTTGAGGTTGTATGCAATAAAAGTTGAATCACAATACTTCATTATTACTGGCGGAGCAATTAAGCAGTCGC
>JAUCCO010000203.1:0-4342 GCA_034676125.1 Bacteroidia bacterium | reverse complement strand
ATATGGTGGATAAATGGTAGAGCCATACATATGCCTTTAGTAGATAAGGATGTTACAAGTGCAAAAAGAGCAACAACTCCAGTTCAAGGAGTGCCAGATATGGGTGCATTTGAAATAACACCTTCGGTTCAACCTCCATTAGCTGTAGCTATTCCTGCGTTGCCAGTTGCTGGTCAAACTCAATCATTTGTATTTATGGGTGATACAGTTGCAAAAATCACATGGGAACCATTTTCAACTGTACCAACAAGTGTTCAAGTGCGTCAGTTTGTAGGAGAACGCCCACCTTTAGTATCTGCTAATCAAAAATTCATGTATTGGTATTTACAAGTTGTAATGCCAACAGGTTACTACAACTACGATGCTGATTTACTGTACAAAGATGCTTGGACAGGAACAATTACCACAGAAAGTGATATCAGAGCAATTGGACAAGACAATTACAACAACTGGGCAATGGTAGCTGGTAGTGTTGTTAATACACAAACCAATGTAATTACAGCTCCTTATTTGTACTTTAACGAAATAGTTTTAACGGGTACAGATTATTTAAGCCCATTACCTGTTAAGTTAGTTAGTTTTACTGCAAATAAAGTAAGTGGCGGAATTGCAGTTAATTGGAAAACAGTTTCGGAAGTTAATGCATCGCATTTTGAAATTAAACGTTCATATGATGGCAAAAACTTTGAAACCATTGCTAATGTTAATGCATTTAATGCAGCTTCGTTTTACAAATACTTAGATCAAACTGTTAACACTAACCTATCATCTGCTGTTTATTATAAACTAGTTAGTATTGATAGAAATGGTGCCAAAGCAAACTCGAAAATTGTTGTAGTGCTTATGGATAATAATGCGAATAATGTATTTACAATGTATCCTAATCCTACTAGTAACATTTTAAATGTAAGCATTGAAAATGGATTGAAAGAGGATATTGTGATTTCTATTTATGGCTTAAATGGTGAGAAAATATCAGAGCAACATTACACCAATACAAATCAAATTGGGGTTGATGTAAGTGAATTTAATAAAGGCTTGTACATCATAAATGTAAGTTCTGCATCTTGCAGTAAATCATTAAGATTTATGAAAGACTAAACAAGATAAATTACCTAAAAAGGAGGCTGTTTCATTTAATTGAAACAGCCTCTTTTAATTTACGATTAATGCCAAACTCCATTCCACAAAAAAACGCGAAGCCTTTGGCTTCGCGTTTTTTATTTGCTTACTATAATGCTAACTAATTATACCGAAAGCACATTCAAAATAGTCCAATTTCGGCTCGGGCTTCATTGAATTATTTTCATGTAGCATCGGCATTACCATTGTTAAATTATCTTTTAGTCCAAACTAAAAAATAATTACAATTGGTATTAGTTTGCATAAGTTAAAAGTGCGGTTAGTAAAGCATACTCTTCGCGGGTAATGCTTTCAAAATATGCAGGGTTAACGTCTCTTGCTTCTGGGTTTTTAAAAAACAACATTAGTGGTACAAATAACTCTCTAATTTCTAATTCGTCTGGTAACCTTTTGGCTACTTCAACGATACTGTTAATGTTTTCTTCAATTAAATCAACATTGGCAATTAACTCTTCGTATATGCGGTGTTCGTCTTGAAACTCATCTTCATCAACCAATAAAAATTCATACAAAAAGTCTTCAATATTAATTGTCACATCATCATCATTTACTTCGGTAATATAAAGTAACATGTTTAATAATTCCGATCCTCTATCAAGCGTTTTATCTTCAATATCTTGCCACTCTTTGCTTTCAAAATATTCTTCATCATCATTGTTGTTGTCTAAATGATGCACCATCATTAAATCAAACGCATACTCCTGAATGTTTGCATGTGAAGGATGTTTTGCAAAGTGACTGTCGAAGTTTTTTAGTTTAAATAAAAAGGTTTCGTTGCTTTCTAAAACAGTAGTTATAGCCGAAGCTAATTCTTTGTTTTCATCAAAGCTGTTAATTAAAGCGTCTACCGCTTGTATGGCATTACTCATAGTTGTTTTATTAGTATTTATAAATTGTATCTTTTGTAATTGTAGCAAGCGTTTTGCCAGTAAGTTTATTTCCCATTTCAGGACTATTTGCACTTTTTGATAGGTTTGTGCTTTGGTTATACAACCAACTTGTATTGGTGTTAAATATACACAAGTGCGCAGGCGATCCAACGGTTAAACTTACCTTATCTTGTTTTAGTATTTTGCGCGGGTTTGTGGTAAGCGCATTAATAATAGTTTCGGTTGTAATGTTTTTGGGTTTATGCATTAACAATAAACTTAAAGCCGTTTGAAACATTATTGTACCTTTTGAAGCATATTCAAACTCTACATTTTTATGTTCAATATCTTCAGGGCAATGATCTGTGACTATGCAATCTATTGTGCCATCTTGCAAGCCATCCCAAAGTGCTTTTTGATCGGCTTTACTTCGCAGCGGTGGGTTATGTTTAAAGTTACTGTCAAAATTAACAAGGTTGCTATCTGTATAAATTAAATTAGCCACAGCCACATCGCATGTAACAGCTATACCTTGTTTTTTAGCTTTCTTAATTAAATCTACACTGGTTTTACTGCTTAAATGCGAAAAATGTATGGGTGCATTTGTATAACTGGCCAACTCTAAATCGCGCGATACAATAATATCTTCGGCCATGTTAGGTATCCCTTTTAAGCCTAAGTTAACACTGTTTTCGCCTTCGTGCATATATCCACCAGCGCTTAAGTTAGTATCTTCGGCATGTGTAATAATTAAACCGTTAAATATTTTAGTATATAACATTGCTCGCATTAAAACACCCGCATGCATTATACATTTATTGGCATCTGTAAAAGCTACTGCACCAGCTTGGTGTAAGTCAAAAAGCTCGTTCATATCTAACCCTTCACAATTTTTGGTAATTGCGGCATACGGCAAAATAGTTACAGGTAAGTTTTTTGCTTTTGCATCAATAAAAGCTAAATCTGCTTTGTGTTGTATTACTGGATTGGTATTTGGAAGAGCAGTTATATGTGTAAATCCACCAGCCGAGGCAGCATTTGCAGCACTTGTTAAATCTTCTTTAAACTCAAATCCAGGTTCGCGCAATGCAGCACGCATATCAACTAAACCAGGCATTAATAATGCTTTAGTAGCATCAAAGGTTTTGGTGGTTGATTTGGTTAATGGAGTTGCTTTTGAAGATACAACTTGTATGGATTCAATTATTCCGTTTACAATTAGTACATCACATTTTTTGCCGTGATAAGCCGATTGTGTATCGCAGATTGTTGCGTTTGTAATGAGAAGCTTCATTAAAAAGCAAATATAAAAACTTTTTTGGTTATAGCAGTATGATGTTTGTTAGTGTAGCATTTTGGTGTAAAAATAAAAGTCCTTTGCAAAACTTACAAAGGACTTTTGTGCTGCGAAAGAGACTCGAACTCTTACACCACTAAAGGCACCACCCCCTCAAGGTGGCGTGTCTACCATTCCACCACCGCAGCAGTAAGTAGGCGCAAATATATTAAATGCAAGCAGCCATACAAGCGTTAATAAATGCAGTGCAATTATAAAAACAATAATTACTAGCTTAATAAGGATCAATTCAAAAAAAAAAATAGGCTGTACCCAAAATTAGATACAGCCTATTTGTTTAAAAAATATTGGTTTTAATATTTTACCAAATTTTAGCTCTGTCGTTATCGTTACGCCACATTTTATCGCCTTGTTTTACACCAAATGCTTCGTAAAACTGAGGCATGTTACTTAATGGGCCTATTACCCTAAATTGTGCAGGCGAGTGCGGGTCGGTAACTACTTGTTGGCGCAAATATTCTGCACGTGCATGGCCTCTCCATACTTGACCAAATCCTATAAAAAATCTCTGTTCAGGCGTGTAACCATCAATTTTTGTTTTAGGTTTTCCTTTAAGCGAGCGCAAATAAGCATCATAAGAAACAGTTAAACCCGCTAAATCCGCTATGTTTTCTCCTAATGTTAATTCTCCATTCACAAATACACTATCCAATACTTCAAACTTATTAAATTGGTCTACTAAAACTTTTGTTCTTTCATCAAATAATTTTCTGTCTTCAGCAGTCCACCAATCATTTAAATTTCCATTAGCATCATACTTGCTTCCTTGGTCATCAAATCCATGGCTAAACTCGTGGCCAATTACTGCACCAATAGCACCATAATTTACAGCATCATCAGCTTTAGGATCAAAAAATGGCGGTTGCATAATTGCTGCCGGAAATACTATTTCGTTATTTACAGGGTTATAATAAGCATTAACGGCAGTCTGTCTAAAAACTACGTTTTGCAAATCAAAAGTAGGGTATTTTTA
>JAUCCO010000202.1:0-4370 GCA_034676125.1 Bacteroidia bacterium | reverse complement strand
ACAAGTTGGCCTCATATTTATTTTTCGTTTGATAGAACTAATAGAAACGCTATAGGGATCAATGGTTACATTAGAAATAAGGAGATTGATTTTCTTCAAATAAATATAAGATGGTATCATAATCTTGATAGCTCAATTAATAATTATTCAATAGGATATACAAATTCCTACACGCCCAGCGGAGGCTATATAGATGTAAATGAAAACAACTTTTGGCGAACGGATTCTTTAAGAGGAGGAAAGGTTGAACTGTTACGATTTGACTCTCTAAATCAAATTATTTCGGGCACATTCAACTTCGACTGTATTAACAAAGAAACAGGTGAGGTAATAAAAATTACAGAGGGAAGGTTTGACGGAAATTACACTTATTAACTTAATAAAAACAAACTTGTCTAATCTGCTATTAAACGCGTGTAGTAGCTGTTTAGGTAAGTATTAAACACCCAATAAAATAGCAATACATATGAAAATTAAATTTTTAGCCGGAGCATTGCTCATCGGCTCGGGCGTAGCTTTTGCCCAAACTAACCGGGCTATTAATTACCAGCCTGCAACTTCGGTGCAATCAAGCATCAACAATCTTTTTTCGCAGCTTAATACTACCGGTATAAATAGCGGCATTTTAATGGATAAATCGCCAAACTTTGTTAGTGCCGATGAATACGATGGCTCAATAAATAGTGCAACAGCAACTACAAATACATGGTACCAGCTTATGGCACAAACCAGGGCTGCGCAGCTAAGCGGTTCCAACAATTTTTTAAGCGATACTTATTTGTTAGATACCGTAAGCGGACAAAACGCAAATAACCGCATAAGCTTAGGATTATTATTTATGGATTACCATAAAATTAAAAACCCCGCCACCGCTACTCAAGGTTGGTTCACGCTAAGCAATGGTAAGTTAGTAGATGTACCTAACCGTACAGAAAATCCGTATCAGCAAAATGTATTGGTTGCAACGGCTCCGTTAAAACAACACAATGCTGATGGTGAGGTTAAATTTATTATACCATCAAGTTTAGTGATGAATAACCGTGGTGCATTTACTTTACAAGCCGATTGGGGCTTAGGTGCCGGTTATCAAAACATACAATTGGATACCGAATATCCGGTAACTTATACCTCAGTAGGCAGTAAAAACATCACACTAAAACTTACACAAGGTGGGGTTGATTATTATGCCAAAACAACATTTAATGTTGAGCATGTTTTTACATTTGGAAATGTATTGTATAAAAACTGCCCGGGTATATGTTTTGATGTATTGTGGAGTGATGTAGATTACAGTACAGCATTGCCTATTACCACCGCAGAGGCTTACATAATATATGCCAACGGGCGCAGCCATTTACAAAAGCCAATAATTTTTGTAGAAGGGCAAGATGTGTTAGATGAATATAATTTTAAGGATTTGTATTTAGCCTTAAGTAATGATGACCCTAATAACCAAAATGCCCCCCTCAATCAACTCATCACCAATGGTTACGATGTAATTATCCTAAATTTTAAGCGCACAGGTGGGCAAAGCATGCGTAATAATGCAGAAGTGTTGCGCAGGTTAATAAAATGGGTAAACCTACAAAAACAAGGAAATGAAAAACTTGCAGTAGCAGGCATTAGTATGGGAGGCGTAATAGCACGGTACACTTTAACTAAAATGGAAAACGTGTATTGCGAAAACCATAACGTAGCAAAATACATAAGTTACGATGCCCCGCATACTGGTGCAAATATACCATTAGGTTTGCAAGTATTAACCGCACAAGTTGCTCCATTAGGGCAATATTTTTCATATAATCTTGCACAGGGATATAAAAGTCTAAATGCCATTTCAACACAAGAGCTACTTACTATTTATTCGTCCAACAATGGCCAAGCGGCAGCAGCACATACTAGTTTTTACAACGAATTAGAACAGCTTGGTATGCCACAACAATGCCGTAATATAGCATTTAGTAATGGTAACACATTTAACAACGTGCCTGCTACTTTAAGTAGTGCATACACAGAAGGTGACGAAATATTAAATTTCGAAAAAATTCCTGACCTTAGTCAAAGTTCAAAAATCACACTTATTTTAAATGTTTATGCAGTTAACAGTTTGTCTTTGCAAAGTGTACTATACATGTATGTAAACTATAAGCTTGATTTAGACTTTCCTGCTATGGTAAATATTTTATTTCCTGATATTCATTTTGAGTATACACCTGTACTTGAAAATTTTCCATATCAATCAGCTCAACCTTATGATAATTCTCCTGGTGGTTACATCAATACACAAGAACAGGTTTCTACAGGGTTAGAAGGAAGCACAACATTTGGTCGTAACCATCATTGTATTGTACCAACAGTTAGCGCCTACGCTATAAAAAATACAAGTGTTTTTTACAATCAAAACTACCAGAGTATAGATGCATCTCGCGTTTCACCTTTTGATGAAGTTTACTCTTCTAATAACGCTATTAATTACAGTCATACAATTTTAGCACCTGGAGCAGGGGCACAGCTTTTCAATGAGTTATCTTTAAACTTATCAAACGAAAACTCGTTATTGAATATAGAAAGTGAAACATACAATATTACTTCGGAAAGTTATTTACAACAATTACCCGCAACTGTTAATATAAATAACGGTGGAGTATTAGCAATAAATACAGGAGTTGGAAGTGATTATGGTGCAGGAGTAATTCCTCAAACATCCAGTACTTACAATGTACTCTCTAGTAATTGTGCTACAACAGTTAATATAAATAATGGTGGAATGTTAAAAATAGGAGACGGATCTCGTTATGGCTCCGCAACAATTGCCAATGGAAGTACAGTATTTATTCATAACTCTGGTGTGCTTGATGTTAGGTATGGTTCTAAACTAATTGTTGAAAACGGGGGTAAATTAGTATTTGAAAGTGGTGCAGCAATAGCCTTGTACGAACAATCATATATTGAAGTTAAACCAGGGGGCAAAATAGAAATAGCCGAAAATGCCACCTTTACGTGGAGTGGCAAAGGTTATTTAAAAATAAATACCAACACTTGGGGAGTAAGCAATATTGTGGCTACTGGGCCAAATGCAAAGTTTTATAAAGCAGGTGCAGGCTTTAGCCCGTTTGACGAGAAGTTGATAGAAATAGTTGGTGGCGGAATTTTAAATCGCGGAAGTTTAAGTGTTGATAAATCTTTAGCCGAATTTAAACTACACAGAGGTTATGTATTAATGGGGGAGAACACCTTGTTGGATGTTGAATCGAAAATGAAATGCACTTTTGTAAAATTTACCTCAAATAATGTAAATAAAAAACATGCAGGTATTATGGTTTACGGACAGCAAAATGAAGCCTACCTTGATAATTGTATTGTAGAAAACGCAGGATGGGGAATATTAATGCTTAATAATTCAGGCCCAGCAACTCAAGCAAAAATAGTTGCTACTAAATTTATTAATAATGATATTGGAGTATACATACAAGGTAAAGGAGCCGATTTATCTTACTGTACTTTTTGGAACAATAAAGGTGCGGCAATACAATTTGATATGCTAACACTGCCAGCAAAATTGTATAAAATAAATGCCGAAAGTAATGGCTATGGTTTACTTGCTAATACAACTAGCTATAGTTTAATAAATATAACCGAAAGTAAAATTTATCAAAACTATACTGGAGTGCAAGTTACCGGAAGTACACTTACTATAGGTTGTAGTAAGGTTTATAATAATATTAGACCTAATGTTTCTGCCAAAAATTTAACAACCTTAGGCTTAGAACCTGCCCGTTGGGCAAATAGTGGAAACAATTATTTTTATAATGATATTACTACAAGTATTGAATTAGATAAGGCTTGGGATTTATTTATAGATAAAGGAAAAAATCATTTTCAGGTTAATACAAATAATAATTCTCAAGCTATACATGGCCAATTTATGGATGCAACGGAATGGTGGCAAAGAAGGTATTTCCCGATTTTGGGAAATCAAAATTATTGGAATACAAATGGAACATCTCCTGTTATGCAAACTAACATAGCTGCAAACGATTATTTTATAACGCAAAAATATCTCTCAAATACAGCCAATATCCCTATAGTTGATGCAACTCCACTTACAACAGCTCCTACATTTACCGATTGTAGTTCGGGTACGGGCCTTCCTTATAATTCAGGAGATCAGCCATCTGTTTTAATAGGTAAACCAAATTTAACATTAAGTAATACTATTGATGTTAAAGATTATTTTATGACAGGAATGAATAAACTCTATATTAGTAATGATTACGAAGGAGCAATTTCAATTTTTGAATTAATAGTTAAACACAACTATTCAACCAACAATGAAATTCTTCTACCTAATGGAGATTACGTAAGTGAAC
>JAUCCO010000201.1:0-4383 GCA_034676125.1 Bacteroidia bacterium | reverse complement strand
TGCCATTAAAACTGACTTTGAATTGGTGAAATAAAATAGTAATTGTTTTTTCATGATTGTTGTTATTTATGTGTTAATATTTAGTAGTTTTTAATGCTTGATTAATGCTTGTTTAGTTAATTTTTTAATAAAGTTTTAATAAATCGAAGTTATTAAAATAAGGTTAAGATGCAATTTTTTTATCATAAATATCTAAAAATATTTTTACTATTTTTTGTTAATTATTTGGTAATTAGTTGTTTGAATTATAATTTTATTTTAATCTTACTTAAACTATAATCAGGATATAATTCTATTGTAAATTTGCCTAATGCTTACCGAAAATTTAAAAGATATAATACGTAGTTTGCCCGATACTCCTGGGGTTTATAAGTATTTTGATGCGGATGGGACACTTATATATATAGGTAAAGCCAAAAAATTAAAAAAACGTGTAAGTAGTTACTTTTCTAAAACCCATCACGATAGTAAAAAAACGGCAATGATGGTGGAACGAATTGCAGATATTCAGTTTACCTTAGTTGATACAGAAATTGATGCGCTTTTACTTGAAAATTCACTTATAAAAAAATATCAACCCAAATATAATATCAACTTAAAAGATGATAAAACGTATCCTTTTATCTGCATAAAAAAAGAACCTTTCCCGCGAGTATTTTATACCCGAAATGTGGTTAAGGATGGGAGTGATTATTTTGGTCCGTATGCCAATAAAGGTATGATGTGGACAATTTTAGAATTATTAAGAACATTGTACCCAACACGTACTTGTACATTAAATTTAACTAAAGCAAATATTGAAGCCCATAAATTTAAAACTTGTTTAGAGTTTCAGATTGGTAATTGCAAAGCACCTTGTGTTGGTTACCAAACAGAAGAAGATTATGATGAAACGATTAAGGCTATTAAAAATATTTTAAAAGGAAATATTTCAGAAGTAAAAAATCATTTAAAACAATTAATGTTAATAGCTGCCGAAGCATTAAAGTTTGAAGAAGCAGGAACCTATAAGCGAAAACTAGAGTTATTAGAAAACTATCAAAGTAAATCTACCATTGTTAGCTACACCATTAATAATGTAGATGTATTTAATATAGTAACCGAGGGTAAATATGCATTTGTAAATTATTTAAAAGTAGCCAATGGCATCATCATTCAAACCCAAACATTTGAGTTAAAAAAGAAATTGGAGGAAACAGAGTCGCAGCTTTTAGAACTAGCCATTGCTGAGGTAAGAGAGCAATATAAAAGTACCTCTCGCGAAATTATTGTTCCTTTTGATTTAGATTTAGAAGACGATAGTATAATTTTTACGGTGCCTAAACTTGGCGATAAAAAGAAACTATTAGACCTGTCGTTAAAAAATGTCATGTTTTATAAACGTGAAAAAATTGAACAATACGAACGTTTAAATCCAGAGGTTAGGGTAGATAGGTTATTAGCTTTAATGCAAAAAGATTTAAGGTTAAAAACGCCTCCTAAACATATAGAATGTTTTGATAACTCTAATATACAAGGCACAAATCCCGTTTCGGCATGTGTGGTTTTTAAAGATGGCAAGCCTAGTAAAAAGGATTACCGACATTTTAAAGTTCAAACAGTAGTTGGGCCAGATGATTTTGCCACCATGCGTGAAGTAGTTTACCGTAGGTATAAGCGCGTGTTGGAAGAAGGTGAGCCATTGCCAGATTTAATAGTTATTGATGGCGGAAAGGGTCAATTAAGTTCGGCTGTAGAAAGCATGCAATTGTTGGGTATTTATGGTAAAGTACCTGTAATTGGTATAGCCAAAAGGCTTGAAGAACTTTATTACCCTGATGATGAGTTTCCGTTATATTTAGAAAAGAAAAGTGAAACACTTAAAATAATACAACAATTACGTGACGAAGCCCATCGTTTTGGTATCACGCATCACCGCAACTTGCGCAGTAAAAATACATTTGTAAGCGAGTTAGATGTAATTAAAGGAATTGGTGCAGAAACACGTAAAATGTTACTGAGTGATTTAAAGTCTGTTAAGAAAATAAAAGAAACCAGTTTAGCCGATTTAACTAACATAATAGGTAAAGCGAAGGCGGCATTGGTGTTTAATTATTTTAATGCACAAAAGGATGTTTAAAAACTTTCTTTTATTGTACATTTTTTTTGATACTTTTGTTAATCAAAATTAATCACACACAATAACAATCTAAAATAAACAAAATGAAAAAACTATTACTTTCAATGATGATGATGGCAGGTGTTTCTGCTATGGCCCAAACAGCAACTTTAGGTATCCGTTTAACTGAGCCTGCTGGCGGTACTATTAACTCTAAAGAAGCTACTACTTATACGTGTTACATTAAAAATGTAAGTACAGCCACAATTACAAGCGGTACTAAATATGCTGTAGGTATTGGTACCGTTAATAGTAGCAATCAATTTACACCGTTTGGTAATCCAATTGCTAAAACTTTTTCAGCAGATTTAGCTGTTGGTGATTCAGTTATGACATCACAAAGTTTTTCTATTGGTTTTCCTGAAGGAATGAATCAACAAGCATTATTATGTATGTCAGTATATACAGTTGTTGGAACTTCAGCAACTTTTCAAGGTGCTTCATGCCGTGCATACACTTTGTATAATACAGTAACAGAAATTGAAAAAGCAGCTGCAAGCTTATCTGTTTACCCAAATCCAGCTACAGAGGTAATTAATTTCGATATTGATTATAACAAAGCTTCTAAAGTTGAAATTATGGACATTACTGGTCGTTTAATCGAAACTGTTAGTTTTAACTTAAATAACGCTCAAGTTAACGTACGTAACTATAATGCTGGTATCTACTTATATAAAGTATCAAACAGCGAAGGTCAAGTTGTAAAAACTGGTAAAGTAACTGTAAACAACTAAGTACTTTAATTACCTTATTAAAAAGCCCTTTCCAAATTTTTTGGAAGGGGCTTTTTTTATTTTAAAAAATAAATTAATATTTTTATAGTACAAATTCACTTCTCAATCGTATTGCTTATAGAAGGGAACAAATTGACTATGCTACTCATTCCTAAGGTTGATTAGTTTTAATCAGTTTAATAGGGGGTAAAACTACAACAACAATGTTTTGTAACTTACCAAATAAAAGCCCGATTGCTTATTAAGTAATCGGGTTTTATTGTGCAAAAAAAAGCGGTACCAATTTATTGATACCGCTTTTTATACCAATTGTAAATTATGCTAATGCATCAATTACATCTTGTTTGGTAATAATATGTGTATCGCCAACCAATGTGCGCATCAATACAGCACTGTTGTTTTTTGAAATATGTTTTGATACTTCTTCTAAACTTGCTTCTGGGTGTACAAACGGAAATGGAGCTTGCATTACCTTACTCAAGTTTTCTGTTTTAAGTTCAGGATGTTCAATTAAAGTATTGTACAAATGCGAATCGTTTAATGAGCCTACAAATTCTCCTTCATTATTCACAACAGGTATTTGCGAGATATCATATTTACGCATCTTAGCTACCACATCACCAATAACTTCAGTAACATTTGCAGTAACTAGTTTTAAGTGTTTATGGCCTTCTATTAAATCAATTGCTTTTGGCTTATCGTTTACTAAAAATCCTCTATCACGCATCCAATCATCATTAAACATTTTACCTAAATAACGTGTTCCATGATCATGAAAAATGATTACAACTACATCACCTGCTTTAAACATGTTGCGCATTTGCATCAAACCAGCCAAAGCACTTCCAGCAGAGTTTCCAACAAAAATTCCTTCTTCACGCGGAATTCTTCTGGTCATTATTGCTGCATCTCTATCTGTAACTTTTTCAAAATGGTCAATCACCGTAAAATCAACATTTGCAGGTAAAAAATCTTCACCAATACCTTCAGTTATGTATGGGTAAACTTCATTTTTATCCAGAATGCCCGTTTCTTTATATTTTTTAAAAACCGAACCATAAGTATCAATTCCTAAAATTTTTATATTCGGATTTTTTTCTTTTAAATATCTACCCGTACCACATATTGTTCCGCCTGTACCAACACCTACAACTAAGTGCGTAACTTTACCTTCTGTTTGTTCCCAAATTTCGGGGCCAGTTTGTTCATAATGCGCTTGCGAGTTGCTTAAATTATCATATTGATTAGGCTTCCAAGAGTTTGGTATTTCTTTTTCTAAACGAGATGAAACTGAATAATACGAACGAGCATCTTCTGGTTCAACATCTGTAGGGCAAACAATTACTTCTGCACCAAATGCTTTTAGTGCATCTACCTTTTCTTTACTTTGTTTATCAGTTGTAGTAAACACACAACGGTATCCTTTAAGCACCGCTGCAATTGCCAATCCCATACCAGTATTTCCACTTGTGCCTTCAATTATGGTGTAAC
>JAUCCO010000200.1:0-4408 GCA_034676125.1 Bacteroidia bacterium | reverse complement strand
AAGTTAAAGCCGGTTCGAGTGATTGCTTAATTCGCCTTTGTTTTGGGGCTATTGTATCGAGACATAAATTGTTTACCCTACTCCTACTCTCGATACAAGCGCCATTGCACATCCAACCCAAGGCTTACTCGAGCAGGCTGATTATTATTAAATGTAAGTTAAAGCCAATTCGAGTGATTGCTGAAAGGCCTTTGTGTTGGGGCAATTGTATCGAGAATGGGAATTTTGCCCGACTCAAAAAAAATTAATTAAAAAAAAAGACCGAACTTTCGAACGGTCTTTTAATCTTCAGCCTAAGTTGCGGAGGCAGGACTCGAACCTACGACCTTCGGGTTATGAGCCCGACGAGCTACCACTGCTCCACTCCGCGATGTATCTTTAATTTGCCATTTGCTCGAGCTCAATGCTTAAGTTTTTGACTTTTTTTTCGCTTTAATCAAACCAATAATTACTACCGATTTGGGAGTGCAAATATAATACACTTTCTTTGCCATGCAAATTTTTATGAATCATAAATCAGGATACGTTAGTATTATTGGCAAACCAAATGTAGGTAAGTCAACGTTAATGAACGCTTTAGTAGGTGAAAAAATTTCTATAATTTCTCCTAAAGTTCAAACAACCCGTCACCGTATTATGGGTATTTTAAGCAAACCCGAGTACCAATTAGTGTTTAGCGACACCCCAGGAATTATAGAACCCAAGTATAAATTACATGGATCTATGATGGATTTTGTGAACAAAAGTTTACAAGATGCCGATGTGGTTTTGTTTATTACTGATAACAGTGATGATTACCCAGGAGACGAAGCCATTTACGAAAGGCTAAAGTTAATTAAGCTCCCTTTAATAGTTTTGGTTAACAAAATTGATTTAATTGGCGACAACCAAAAGGTTGAAGAAAAAATAAATTATATAAAAACCAAAGTAGGCAATGCTAGATCTGTTATTCCGGTTTCGGCCCTTAACAAGTTTGGGTTAAATGATGCAATGAAAGCCATAATGGAGTTTATTCCTGACGGCCCTTCGTTTTATCCAGACGATCAGTTAACAGATAAAAGCGAACGTTTTGTTGCATCAGAAATTATTCGTGAAAAAATAATGATGCGCTACAAAGAAGAGATTCCTTACAGTGTGCAAGTGGATGTGGTAGAGTTTAAAGAAGAAGAAAAAATAATACGCATAAGTGCTGAAATTTATGTGATGCGCGATTCGCAAAAAATAATTTTAATTGGCAAAGGCGGCACAGCTCTTAAAAATGTGGGCATTGCAGCTCGCAGAGATTTAGAACGCTTTTTCGATAAACAAGTTTTTTTGCAGACCTTTGTAAAAGTGAAAGAAAACTGGCGCGACAGTGATAAATTGTTAAAACAGTTTGGCTACAAAGAAGATTAGATAATTTAAAGGTAATTTAAAAAGAAAAAAGGAACATTATGGGAAACATGGTAGCAATTGTAGGGAGACCTAACGTTGGTAAATCAACTTTATTTAATAGGTTGGTTGGTAGAAGAAGAGCTATTGTTGATGATTTTTCGGGAGTAACCCGCGATAGGCATTATGGCGAAGTAGAATGGTGCGGACGTAAATTTAATATTGTAGATACTGGCGGGTTTGTGCCTCATAGTAAGGATATATTTGAATCGGCAATTAGAGATCAAGTAAATATTGCCATTAAAGAGGCCGATATTTTATTGTTTATGGTTGATGTTACAACAGGCATTACAGATTTAGATAATGAGTTTGCAAAGCTATTACGCAAAACTGATAAACTAGTTTATTTAATAGTAAACAAGGTTGATAATAGCCAGCGTATGTTTGAAGCAAGCGAGTTTTATAAGTTAGGTTTTGATAACTTATATTCATTATCATCTGTTAGTGGAGGTGGTACTGGAGAGCTATTGGATGATATTATGGAACATTTAAAACCAGAGCTTATTGATCCAAAAGAATCTGATGAAAATGACGAAGCCGAAGACGATAGTTATACTGCCGAGTTTGATGAGAATGACGACTTAATTGAAAAAGAAGATCGTGCAAACTTTTTGCCAAAGGTGGCCATTTTAGGGCGACCAAACGTTGGTAAATCATCACTTATAAATGCATTATTGGGCGAAGAAAGAAATATAGTTACCGAAATTGCAGGTACAACCCGCGATACCATTGACACACTTTACAATGCTTATGGCCATAAATTTTATTTGGTTGATACTGCTGGTATTCGCAGAAAAGCAAAGGTTAAAGAAGATATCGAATTTTACTCGGTAATGCGTTCAATCAACGCGCTAGAAAACTGTGATGTAGCAGTTTTAGTGCTTGATGCAACAATTGGTTTTGAGTCGCAGGACATGAATTTAGTGCATTTAGCCATAAAAAATGGTAAAGGCTTAATGATTGTAGTGAACAAGTGGGATTTGATAGAAAAAGACCATAAAACAGCCAAAGTTTTTGAAGATGAAATTAAAGAAAAACTAAGACCATTTAATGATGTGCCTGTATTGTTTACGTCTGCATTAGAAAAACAACGTATACACAAATTGGTAGATATTGCCATGACGGTAGTTGAAAACAGAAAACGTAGGATTAAAACGCATAAGCTAAATGAGGTAATGTTGGAGTTGATAGAAAACTATCCGCCACCATCAATTAAAGGTAAGTATGTAAAGATTAAGTTTGTGATGCAATTGCCAGGTCGTAGCCCTAAATTTGCATTCTTCTGTAACCTACCACAATACGTAACCGAAAGTTACAAGCGATACTTAGAGAATAAAATTCGTGAGAATTTTGAGTTTCAGGGTGTTCCTATGGTAATATACATGAGAAAAAAATAAAAAAAATATTGTACTTGTTAAAAATACGCATATCTTCGCACCGATTTTAACAAGAAAAAAAACAAACACAATGAAAAAAGTATTATCAATCGCTGCTGCAACTGCTATGTTAGCAATCGTTGCTTGCGGTCCTTCAGCTGCTGACAAAGCTAAAGCTGATCAAGCTAGAATCGATTCAATCGAAGAAGTTCGTATTGCAGATTCTACATTACAAGCTCAAGAAATGTCAATGCCAACTGACACTACTGTTATTACTGTAGATTCTACAGTTGTAACTGAAACTTCTACAGCTCAGTAATCACTTAGTTAGTAAGATTTTAAAAAATCCCGCAACTGCGGGATTTTTTTATGTATTAAAAAAACCACAAAAAGATTTTGTTTTGTGTAAAAGATACATACTTTTGCACTCCTTAAAATATTAAAAGCTATGTCTACTAAAAGAACATACCAACCATCAGTACGTAAAAGAAGAAACAAACACGGTTTTAGAGAGAGAATGGCAACTGCTGCCGGCCGTAAAGTAATTAACGCCCGTAGAGCACGTGGTCGTAAAAAACTAACTGTATCAAGCGAAAAACGTCATAAAAAATAATTAGTTAGGCTGTATAGCCAAATTACTAATAGTCTTTGTAGTTAATGAAACTAAACAGCTTTAGTAAAGCTGAAAGGCTTTGTAGTAAAATACTAATTAATAACTTATTTAGTAAAGGAAACCGTGTATTTACACAGTTTCCTTTTCGTGTTTTATGGCAACCCACCCCAAGTGGAACAATACCATGCCCTGCTCAAATTATGGTTTCGGTATCAAAACGAAACTTTGCAAGTGCCGTTGACAGAAATAAGCTTAAACGCAAAATGCGCGAGTTGTATCGAGTAAGAAAACATTTGTTGTACGAGGCATTAACTAATCAACAAAAAAGCATTATTATTTCTATTACCTATCAAGGGAAAACCCATTTACCACATGCCCAAATGGAACAAAACTTTGATTTACTCATCAAAAAAGTGATTCAACAAATTGAAAAAACTACTTAGTTTTCCGTTTATTGTACTTATAAAAATTTATCAAGTGCTTATATCTCCATACTTGCCAAATGCTTGTAGATATACGCCAACCTGCTCAGAATATGCCAAGCAAGCCTTTGTAAAATATGGACCAATAAAAGGTTTTTGGTTAAGCTTAAAACGCATATCAAGCTGCCATCCCTGGGGTGGACATGGGCATGACCCTTTGCCCTAGTAAAACAGTAAAATAAAAAATATACCCAACCGTTTATAAAAACAATACAGTAACTATTATTGCTTATTGTATATTCGGATTTGCAAATTTAACTTGAATATAAAAATGAAAGACCTTTTTAAAAGAATACGTTGGTATTATGTTGTTATAGCCTTTGGTATTATTGGACTATTTTCGTTTAAAGCATCAAACTCAAACTATTTTGAAATAAGTAAAAACCTCGACATTTTTGCTACACTATTTCGTGAAGTAAATACTTATTATGTTGATGATGTAGATGCAGGTAAAATGATTAAAAATGCGATTGACTAAATGTTAGAATCTATTTAACCTTAAACAA
>JAUCCO010000199.1:0-4419 GCA_034676125.1 Bacteroidia bacterium | reverse complement strand
AAGGTATTAAGCAAATTTTATTAAAAACAGAAAACTACTACTTGCAAGACCAACAAAAGGAAATGCATAAGGTAGATGCTGATTTATATTTTACAATTGAAGAAAAACAAAACTCGGTAGAGTTAACCGAAAAAGGTGTTGATTTAATTACTTCTTCGGGTGAAGATGCGCAGTTTTTTATCATTCCTGATTTTGGTGCTGCAATTGCCGAAATTGAAAAATCAACCGAAACAGACGAAGATAAAGTAAAGCAGAAAGAGCAGTTGATGCTTGATTTCTCTATAAAATCAGAACGTATACACACCGTAAACCAATTGCTAAAAGCATATTGTATGTTTGATAGGGATGTGGAATACATACTTGCTGATGGTAAAGTAAAAATAGTTGACGAACAAACAGGTCGTGTGCTTGACGGACGTAGATACAGCGATGGATTACACCAGGCTATTGAAGCAAAAGAAAATGTAAAAGTTGAAGCTGCTACACAAACATACGCAACGGTAACTTTACAAAACTATTTCCGTATGTACCACAAATTAGCGGGTATGACGGGTACTGCCGAAACAGAAGCAGGCGAGTTCTGGGAAATTTATAAATTAGATGTGGTTGTTATTCCTACCAATCGTGTTATTTCACGTAAGGATGAGAATGATGTTATTTATAAAACCAGGCGCGAAAAATACAATGCTGTAATTGATGAAATTCAGAAATTAAGCGAAGCCGGACGACCAATATTAGTTGGTACTACATCTGTTGAGGTGAGTGAAACTTTAAGTAAAATGTTGCATTTGCGTAAAATTAAACACAATGTATTAAACGCAAAACAACACCAACGTGAGGCCGATATTGTTGCAGAAGCAGGACAAGCTGGTACTGTTACTATTGCTACCAATATGGCTGGTCGTGGTACGGATATCAAGTTAGGCGAAGGTGTTAAAGAAGCAGGAGGTTTGGCCATTATTGGTACCGAACGTCATGAGTCGAGACGTGTAGATAGACAGTTACGTGGACGTGCAGGTCGTCAAGGAGATCCTGGTTCTTCACGTTTTTATGTATCGCTTGAAGATGAATTGATGCGCTTATTTGGTAGCGAACGAATTGCATCAGTAATGGATAGGTTGGGTATGAAAGAAGGCGAAAATATCGAGCACTCTTTAATTACCAAAAACATTGAACGTGCACAACGTAAGGTTGAACAAAATAACTTTGGTATACGTAAACGTTTATTAGAGTACGATGATGTTATGAATAGCCAACGTGAAGTTATTTACACCAAACGTAGAAATGCTTTAAATGGCGATAAGCTTGATTTAGATTTTAATAACATGCTTCATGATGTGTGTTACGAATTGGTTGAGCAATTTAGAGATGCTAAAAACTTTGCCGAATTTAAATTAGATTGTATTAGGTTATTTGCCTACGATCCACAAATAAACGATACTACATTTATGAGTGGTAAGGTTGATGATGTGGTAAATATTTTGTTTGATGAGTTAATTAATCATTACAACCAAAAATGTGAGCATATTGCAAAAGATACTTTCCCTGTTATTAAAAATGTTTTCGAAAACCAAGGTCAGCAGTTTGATACGATTGGTGTTCCGTTTACCGATGGATTAAAAGGGTTACAAATTGGTGTTAACCTTAAAAAAGCATACGAAACAGAAGGTGCAGAGGTTATCAAAACTTTCGAAAAGTTTACTGCATTGCATGTTATTGATGATGAATGGAAAGAGCATTTACGTGAAATGGATGAGTTAAAACAATCGGCACAAAATGCAGTGCTTGAGCAAAAAGATCCATTGTTAATTTATAAACTGGAGTCGTTTAACTTATTTAAAGATATGTTAAGCCGTGTTAACCGCGAGGTGCTAAGTATGTTGTTTAAATCGTTTGTGCCAATGCAAGAAACACAAGCAGCCACTGCGCCACAATTAAAACCTGTACAGCAAGTGCGCCAAGTGGCTCAACCAAAACTACAAACTAGCCGCCCAGATGAGATTGCAGAAGCATTAAAAGCAAATGCAGCCGCACGCGAAGGAGCTGGTGAAGCACCAAAACAACAACAAATTATTAACGATAATAAAATAGGAAGAAACGACCCTTGCCCTTGTGGTAGTGGTAAAAAATATAAATCTTGCCACGGTAAAGAAGCCTAGTAAGTTGATAAATTTTAATCCGAAATTCGAATTTGAAATTTATAACTTTCAAATTCGAATTTCGGATTTCTACTTTATTATTAAACAAAATTGAACCTGAAAGTAGCCATTAATTTAAATAGGCTACTGATATAAAAACCAAATGGAAGAATTAAACATTTACATCGAACACACAAATTTAAAACCAGATGCAACTCACCAGGATATAATTAAATTGTGTGAAGAGGCAGTTGAACATGAGTTTTATGGAGTATGTGTTTCTCCATATTATGTGCAGTTGGCCAAAAAAACCATCAAAAAAGCACCCGTTAAAATTATTACAGTAGCGGGATTTCCGTTTGGATACAACACTGTTGCCAGCAAAGTAGAAGAAACTAAAAAAGCAATTATTGGTGGTGCCGATGAAATTGATGTAGTACTAAATATTGCAGCATTTAAAAGTGGTGATGACGGAACCGTTTTAAACGATTTACAAGCGGTAATTATGGCTTGCCATTTGCAAAATAAAATTGCTAAAGTAATTATCGAAACAGCCCTTTTGACAAAAGAAGAAATAGAAAAAGCATGTAGAATTTGTGCTGATTGTGAAGCAGATTTTGTAAAAACATCTACTGGTTATGCATCTAGTGGTGCTAAGGTTGAAGATGTAGAATTGATGCGTAAAATACTTCCTGCAAAAATTAAAATTAAAGCTGCTGGTGGCATTCGCGATACTGCAACTGCTCAAGCAATGATAAAAGCTGGAGCTACCCGTTTGGGAACTTCAGCAAGTTTAGCTATTATTGGTGTAGAACAAACGGTATAATTATATGAGAACGATATTAGTTGTAATGTTAAGTTTATGGGTAATAAACAAATCATATGCACAGCAGCATGTGCAAGTATTGGGTGATGCTAACCTAGATTCTTTAGTACAACTAAATATCGAAAATAATAAAACTGTAGAAGGAATTCAGGGCTATCGTATTCAAATATTTTTTGGTAGTGATAGAAAGCAGCCAACGATGCCCGTACTAAATTTTTACAACTTTTTCCAGAGGTAGAGGCTTATTTGGTTTATCAACAACCAAATTTTAAAGTTCGCGTGGGCGATTTTCGTAACCAATTAGAAGCGCAACCCGTTTACCGTAGTATACAAAAACAATTTGAAACTATATTTATTGTGCCTGATAGAATTGCTTTGCCAAAGTTATAAGCACTTACAATTATAGTAAGCGTATATTATATAATTATTTAAATTTTTTTATTATGAAATTAGTAACCTACCAAAATAATAATACCACTAGTTTAGGTATTTTAATTGATGATAATATTTACAATTTACAACAATTAAACAGTGCATTGCCTAATAACATGCGTGCTTTTTTAATTGCTGGAGAGGATGCGATGACGGCTGCGATGCTAGTTGATGCAGATTTAAAAAGTGGTAAACTAACTACTAATGCAATAAAGTTAGCTGATGTAACTTTGCTTGCACCAGTAAACGAGCCTACCTCTTGTCGTGATGGTTATGCATTTCGTCAGCATGTGGCATCTGCGCGTAAAAATCGTGGTGTACCAATGATTCCGGAGTTTGATCAATATCCAATTATGTATTTTACAAATCATAATGCAGTGCAAGGTCCTGGAGAAGTGGTATGTATGCCTGACCATATGGAGAAGTTAGATTTTGAATTAGAAGGTGCTATTGTGGTTGGTAAAAAAGGACGTAACATTAAAGCTGCCGAAGCTGATGCCTACATTGCTGGTTACATGATTATGAATGATATGAGTGCCCGCACTTTACAAATGGAAGAAATGCTACTAAACCTTGGCCCTGCAAAAGGAAAAGATTTTAGTACAGTGGTTGGTCCTTTCTTTGTAACGCCTGATGAGTTGGAACAATACGTTGTGCCTGCAAAACAAAATCATGTTGGCCGTAATCATAATTTACAAATGAAATGTTGGGTAAATGGTATACAAGTTAGCGAAGGTAATGTAGCTGATATGGATTGGACTTTTGCCGAAATTTTAGAGCGTTGTGCTTATGGGGTTGATATTTATCCTGGTGATATTATTGGCAGCGGAACAGTAGGTACAGGTTGCTTTTTAGAACTTAATGGCACTGGTTTACTTAACGATAAAAACTTTAAACCACAATGGTTAAAAGATGGTGATGTGGTAGAAATGGAAATTACTGGGTTGGGTCGTTTAGTTAATACCATTAAAAAAGTAGATACTGATTACAGTATTTTAAAACTTAAAAAAACTTCTCCTAGTG
>JAUCCO010000198.1:0-4425 GCA_034676125.1 Bacteroidia bacterium | reverse complement strand
ATAAAACTGATTTACAGTTTCTTTATCGATTATGCATTTCCAATGCGTAATTTGGATTTAATTTGAAGCTTTAATTTAGTCAAGCATTACCACAAAAACACACTCCTCCATTACCAACAAAAACCTCAAAAAAAAATGCCTCACTTTTAGGTGAGGCATTTTAAAATTAAATATTAATAAATTTTACTTGGCATAATTTACCGAACGTTTTTCGCGAATTACGGTAATTTTAATTTGGCCTGGGTAAGTCATTTCTTTTTGTATACGCTGACTCATTTCTATCGAAATAATATCCGCTTGTTGGTCAGTTACTTTTTCTGATTCAACCATTACACGTAATTCTCTTCCAGCTTGAATAGCATAAGCTTTTTCAACACCATTATAGCTAAGTGCAATGTTTTCTAAATCGCGTAAACGTTTCATGTAGTTTTCGCTATCCTCTCTTCGTGCACCAGGGCGCGAACCCGAAATAGCATCACAAGCCTGAATAATTGGTGAAAGTATCGATGTCATTTCAATCTCATCATGATGAGCTCCAATGGCATTTATAACCTCTGGATGCTCTTTATATTTCTCAGCCAATTTCATACCTAATAATGCGTGAGGAGTCTCTGCATCATCATCTGGAACTTTTCCAATATCATGTAATAAACCGGCACGTTTTGCTAACTTTACGTTTAAACCTAACTCGGCAGCCATAGTAGCACATAAATGCGCAACCTCACGGCTATGTTGTAAAAGGTTTTGTCCGTAGCTACTGCGATAACGCATGCGGCCAACCATACGAATTAACTCTGGATGAAGGCCATGAATACCTAAATCTATACAAGTACGTTCGCCAATTTCTACAATTTCTTCTTCTAATTGTTTGCGTGTTTTAGAAACTACCTCTTCAATACGTGCTGGGTGAATTCTTCCATCTTGTACCAAACGGTGTAAACTTAAACGTGCAATTTCACGTCTGATTGGATCAAAACATGAAAGAATAATTGCTTCTGGGGTATCATCAACAATAATCTCCACACCAGTTGCACTCTCTAAAGCACGGATATTACGGCCTTCGCGACCAATAATTCTGCCTTTCATTTCATCACTATCAATATTAAATACTGATACTGAGTTTTCAATTGCATGTTCGGCCGCGGTACGTTGAATGCTGTTTAAAATTACTTTTTTTGCTTCTCTACCTGCAGTTAACCTAGCCTCATCTACAATATCTTTAATGTAAGTCATTGCATTGGTTCTGGCTTCGCTAGTTAAGGTTTCAACCAATTGTGCTTTTGCTTCATCAGCAGTTAAGCCCGCAATTTTTTCTAATTGTTTTACTTGGCCGCCAATTTGTTTTTCTAACTCTTCTTTCTTTTTAGTTAGCACCTCTTGCTGGCGCTCTAGAGTTTGTTTAATCTGATCTAGCTCGGTATCCTTACGTTGCGATTGCTCCAGTTTTTGGGCTAAAGTTTGTTCCTTTTGCTTAATTTTGTTTTCTTGAGTTGCAACTTGTTGGTTACGCTGACTTACTTCTTTTTCGTGCTCCGATTTAAGTTGTAAAAACTTTTCTTTAGCCTCTAGCTGACGGTTTTTTAATAGTAGTTCACCTTTTAATTCTGCCTCCTTAAGCATATCTGCTGCTTTCTTCTTCAGCATATTTTGGTTAACCACATACATTATTCCAGCTCCTACAGCCAAAGCAATCATTGCAACAATAATTACTAATGCATCCATAATTTCTTTTTAAGGTTTAAATGTGATAAAAATATTGTTAATTGGGTTAGGTTAACCTATCACTAAACAGAAACATCTTTTAAAAGTGTGCGCATCTCTTGCAATTGTGCTTGTAGCTCTGTGTTATCAGTTAAATTACCATTTTGTAAGGTAATTAACTGAGTAGCTACTTCAAGCACAGTCATACTAAGCATGTCTTGCTTATCTTTTACTTCAAACTGCTGCTGTAACGCTTTTAGTTTGTCGTTTATAAGCTTTGATGCTTGCCTCACTATTTCCTCCTGCTCAGGTGTAACCTTAAGCGGGTAATAGCGGTCGGCTATATTCACTTTTATAGATAGTTCGTTCAATGTAAGCTAATGTTATTCGCTTAACAACCTTATACAATCATCAATTTGTTTGATGTAAACATTAAGTTGTTTTTTTAACTCTTGTTTATCACCATTGGTTGATGGTAGTATTTCAGCAAGTTTAACGATTTTATTTTGTGTTTGTAACGTTTCTATTTTATTTTTTTGTTGCTGAATTTCAGATTTAAGTGAATTATTCTCTTCCATTAGCAAATTTATTTGCAACAATAACTGCTGTTTCTGCTCCAATAAGCGCAGTACTTTTAGTTTAATTTCTTGTGCAATATGTGTTGGTTTTTCAATCATTATCTCTTTACAAAATTATCAAAAGCTTGTAAATACGCATCATCATTAAACATATTTAGCTAATCATGCAGTTTAATGCTGCGCATACCTATACTTTTAAACAACACTACTAACAACAATAGTTTAATAAAAAAATCCTTATAACAAGTGTGCTATAAGGATTTTTTGTAAGGAATATTTTGATAAATTATTTACCCAACTTAGCTTTTAAGTTAGTATCTAATGCATCTAAAAATTCTTGTGTATATAAATAATGTTCGCCATGCGTAACTTTATTACCATGAATACAAACTGCTAAATCTTTGGTCATTTTACCACTTTCAACAGTCTCTACACACACTTGCTCTAATGCTTGGCAGAAGTTAACCAACTCTTGGTTTCCATCTAATTTACCACGAAACTCTAAACCACGTGTCCATGCAAAAATAGATGCAATTGGGTTAGTTGATGTAGGTTTACCATTTTGATGATCGCGGAAGTGACGGGTAACAGTACCATGAGCTGCTTCTGCTTCCATTGTTTTTCCATCAGGCGTAATTAACACAGAAGTCATTAATCCTAACGAACCAAAACCTTGCGCTACGGTATCTGATTGCACATCACCATCATAATTTTTACAAGCCCATACAAAGTTACCATGCCATTTTAAAGCACTTGCTACCATATCATCAATTAAACGATGCTCGTAAGTTATACCTGCTTCAACAAATTTAGCTTTGTAATCTGCTTGATAAATCTCTTCAAAAATATCTTTAAACCTACCATCGTATTTCTTTAAAATGGTATTTTTAGTTGATAAATATAAAGGCCATTTTTTAGTTAATGCTTGGTTAAAACAAGAGTGCGCAAAACCACGAATACTCTCTTCGGTATTGTACATCGCTAATGCTACGCCATCACCTTTAAAATTGTAAACTTCGTGCTCTATTACTTGTCCGTCTTCGCCTTCAAACTTTATGGTTAACTTACCTTTACCTTTGGTTACAAAATCGGTAGCGCGGTATTGATCGCCAAATGCATGACGGCCAATACAAATTGGTGCTGTCCAGTTTGGCACTAAACGCGGTACGTTAGCACACACAATTGGCTCACGAAAAACAGTTCCATCTAAAATATTACGGATGGTTCCGTTTGGCGATTTCCACATTTGTTTTAATTTAAACTCAACCACACGTTGCTCATCTGGAGTAATGGTGGCGCACTTAATACCTACATTATATTTCTTGATTGCTTCAGCAGCATCAATAGTAACTTGGTCGTTGGTTTCGTCACGGTGTTCCATGCCTAAATCGTAATACTTAATGTCTAAATCTAGGTAAGGTAAAATCAATTTATCTTTAATAAATTTCCAAATAATACGGGTCATTTCATCGCCATCCAACTCTACAACTGGATTGGCTACTTTAATTTTTGTCATAATTTAAAATTTCGTATAAGTTATAATTGTGCAAATATGCAGTTTTTTAGTAATAAAAAACGGTAAGCTAATAAATGCTAAGTTTATTGATACACAAATAAAGCATTAAATTTCTCTTATAATAATTTCTCCAATAAACTTTTGTCATATAATGCTATAGTGGCATTATACTTAAGGCACACCGTGAATTTATAGTTTTAAAATAAAAAGTTGTTAAGTGGGTATTATTAGCAATAGAACTTCTTCTATTGTTCCATACGTTTTTTACAGAAACTGGTACTACAATTTACCAATCCTACATGAAACATTTAGCATATGATTTAAAGTTAGCTATGACATTAAACACACAGGGAATTAAAACAAACTGTTATTGTGCAAATGCTTACGGTGTTATAGTTACAATATTTATATCAAGATGCATAGGCGATGGTGAACAAGAAGAATTAGATTCTATTACTTCTACCCATTCATTTGCAGCTCCACTTTGCCAAGTTACTTCAATTGTGTCAGTACCTTGTCCAGAATTAATTATTCCATTTGATGAAATGCTCCATTCTATGAAGTTTCCTGACTGATAATTAGTGCTATTATAGTTTATTGGAATTCCAATATGCGGGTTAACGGGGCCAT
>JAUCCO010000197.1:0-4455 GCA_034676125.1 Bacteroidia bacterium | reverse complement strand
AAGGAGGCGCGATTGGTACAATACCACTTTTAAGTGTACATGCTTTTAATATTAATTCACCACAATTAACACTAAAATGTAGCACAACTTATGCCGAGCCCGTAAAATATAAGGGAAGTAAGTTTAAAGCTATGCATTACTTAAATGGAAGTTATTATCTTTTAACTTATAGCAATACCTCGGCTACTGATGGTGGTGGAGTTTACGGAACAGATACCATATTAAATCTTTCAACTCAGCATCAATTAAGCGGTGCAGCACTTATTAAATTTGACTCAACCTTAAAAATTACTTCATACAAACGTTTACAATGGTATGCTAAACACCCAGAATTAACTGTTGATCAAAACAAACTTCTTGTACCTATTAAATTTATTAAAACAATTTACATAGAAGGAGATTCAATAGTAAGCCGTAATGGAAACACATCATGGGCTGTGTTGGCTTTTAATCCAGATTTAAGTATAGCAGATACTTTTCAAATAAATACACTTAACTCTGGTACTGGTAGCTTTGATTTAAATTATACTACTTACGATAAAGTAGGGAATTTATATTGCCAAGTAACTCATGGAAAAACGGTTGATTATTATGGTACTAAGGTAGCTGCAGATTCAAAATCGTGGGATCACTTAACAGTAATTGCCCGAAAAGGAGATAATTTAAACAGCGGATTACAGAAAAATAATGAAGCAACAATTGCTTCAGTTTATCCAAACCCAGTAAATGATAACTTAACCATTACACAACCAATTATTGAAGGTAGTGTACAAACATTAACTGGCAAAACTGTTTTGAATTTTAATACCCAAACTATTGATGTTAGCCAGTTGCCTAATGGTATTTACTTTTTAAATGCTATTGGTAAAGATGGTGTGTATTACGCTAAATTTATAAAAAACTAACCCGTTATTACACATTATACCGAAGGTTGTTGCAGTTAGATACTGTAACAACCTTTACTTTGCGCTATGTTTTTTATGGCTGATATTTATGTGTGTTAATAATTGTTAACTTTGGCACATTTCCTACATTATACCATACAATTACCTCAATACATTGGTACGCCAATTATTTTGCATACTTTTGCGGCTTCAAAAAAATTGTAAGTCTAAATGCTATCAGTATCTAATTTAAGTTTGCGCTACGGTAAGCGCGTGTTGTTTGATGAAGTGAATATTAAGTTTGCTCCCGGTAATTGCTATGGTGTAATTGGTGCAAATGGGGCAGGAAAATCAACCCTACTTAAAATTATGTCGGGCGAGATTGACCCAACAACTGGTAATGTTTCTATTACTCCAGGCGAACGTTTAAGTGTACTTTCTCAAAATCACTTTGCATTTGATGAGGTACAAGTATTGCACACCGTGATGATGGGCAACAAAAAGCTTTGGAAGATAATGGAAGAAAAAGATGCCTT
This sequence comes from Bacteroidia bacterium, assembly GCA_034676125.1. Taxonomy (GTDB): domain Bacteria; phylum Bacteroidota; class Bacteroidia; order UKL13-3; family UKL13-3; genus UBA6183. The sequence goes on along the minus strand of JAUCCO010000197.1, from coordinate 3,035 downwards.
ATATGCTAAAGCAGATTTTACTGATGCAGATGGTGAACGTGCTGGTGTATTAGAAGGCATTTTTGCTGATATGGAAGGCTGGAATGCAGAAAGTGATGCAGCAGAGTTATTAAGCAGTTTGGGTGTAAAAGAAGGCGTGCACAGCATGTTGATGAACGAGTTGAGTGGTAAAGAAAAAGTGCGTGTGTTGTTGGCTCAAGCATTATTTGGTAACCCAGATATTTTATTATTAGATGAGCCTACCAACGATTTAGATGTGGAAACTATTGGTTGGTTAGAAAATTTCTTAGCCGATTTTCAGAATACAGTTATTGTGGTAAGTCATGATAGGCACTTTTTAGACGCAGTGTGTACGCATGTTGCAGATATTGATTTTGGTAAAGTATCATTATACACGGGTAATTATTCGTTTTGGTATGAGAGTAGCCAATTGGCATTGCGCCAACGCTCTGACCAGAATAGAAAAGTAGAAGACAAACGTAAAGAGTTACAAGATTTTATTGATAGGTTTAGTGCAAATGCATCAAAAAGCCGTCAAGCTACTAGCCGTAAAAAATTATTAGAAAAACTTAATGTTGATGAAATTAAACCATCAACCCGTAAATACCCAGCAATTATTTTTAAAGCCGACCGTGATTGTGGCGACCAGATTTTAAATGTAGAACACCTTAGCAAAAAAGCACCTGATGGTACTGTATTGTTTAATGATATTACATTTACGCTTGTAAAAGGGGATAAAGTGGCTTTATTAAGCCGCAACCCAATGGCGCCAACTGCATTTTATCAAATATTAGTTGATGAGATTAAAGCTGATAAAGGCACTGTGGCTTGGGGACAAACCATCACCACATCATACCTACCAAACGAAAACAACCATTATTTTAATAGTGATGATAACTTGGTAGATTGGCTACGACAGTTTAGCAAAGAAAAAGACGAAACATACATACGTGGTTTTTTAGGTAAAATGTTGTTTAGTGGCGAAGAAGTATTTAAAAAATCGAATGTATTAAGTGGTGGCGAAAAAGTGCGTTGCATGACCAGCAGAATGATGTTAACCAATGCAAATTGTTTATTGCTTGATGAGCCAACTAATCACTTAGATTTGGAATCGATTACGGCTTTTAATAATGCTTTAAAAGATTGGAATCATATTGCAATTTTTACCACACATGATCATGAGTTTAGCCAAACCATTGCTAACCGCATTATTGAGTTAACTCCAAAAGGTATTATTGATAAACGTATGACATTTGATGAATACATTAGCGATGCAACCATCAAAGCACAACGCGATGAGATGTACAAATAATATTTATTCAATATAAAATAAAAATCCTGTTACAAATTGCTGTAACAGGATTTTTTTTGTGCTAATATTTTGTACCTAAAATTTAAATACTATCTAAGTTTTTTTGTGTTAAATTAGTTATAATATTACACAAGTATTTTGGGGATTATTAAATTAATCTAATATTTCCACATAAATTTAAATCCTAATAGTTACTATAAATTTAACATGAAACGCATCATTAAAACCATTACTACAAATATTATTTAGTTCTAATTTATGAAATGAAAATCCGTTTATTTAAGATTATACCTTGTTTAATATTTAAATACCCAAAAACATGAAAACACCACACCTTTATTTATTATTTTGTATTGCATTTTGTTTGTTGGCCCTTAGCTCTTGCGAAGTAAAAGACAACACACCATGCACCCCGAGGCATAAGTATCATCCTTTAACTGCCGAAGAAAAAAGTAAAACACCCTATTTTACCAACCCCGATTTTGATACCATACGTTTTGCAAGCAATACAGGCGATACGCTTGTTTTTGCCCTACAAAGTATTGACAGCAGTTGGTATATTGAAGATGATAACCGCAACCCCGAAGGTTGCCCGAATTTGCAGTATTATGAGAATCGTTCTATCCGTTATAAATCACTTATGACCATTGATTTTATCACGATTAGTCAAAGTATAAAAAGCTTTGATTACACCCAGCCATATATAATTGTGGCATTCAATTACACACATTTTTTTATGTGGGCGGATTGGATTGGTTGGTCTGGTTACACAAATTACATTGACGAGTACTTTTATAATAATAGAACTTATAAAGCATCAATTCTTAAATATGCTGACTCCGAAGACACAACCTCTTCAAGTATCATTTACAATAAAGACTATGGGGCATATTCAATATTTATTAAAGAACAAAATAAAACATATCATTTGATATACCCTTAAACGCTATTTATCTCTCAAAATTCCAACATTAATTTATACTTACCAATATGAAAAATTTACTTATCCTCTTAGCTTGCCTATTTTCAGTATGCTTACAAGCTCAAATTGACGAATGTACTGGCTATGATGAATTGAATCGAGGTCGGCATAAAATAAGCGGAATGACTTACGGTCACCCCTATACTACTTTCGATAGACATAATGGACTTCGTTTAGAAAATACCCTAAACATAATTCGACAAAAAATCCAAAAAGAATCTAATAAAGACATAAGGCCAATAAACAATGCTTACAAAACCGTTTACGACAATGCAAATAAATCTATACCCAATTCAGATGACGATAACGGATTACGAAAGCTAATTGATGGTGATTTTTATGATTCCGAAATACCAGTTTGGGGCAAAAACAATGCTTTTGTATTTTTAATTGGGCTTGATGGGCAAGGCCGCAGCTTAGATTCTATCGACCCAACTGGTGGTTTGCGTAACGCTTTCCGCGACCGTGCTTTACAGGCTTTTGATGGCTTAACTGGTGGAATTGAAAACATGAATGTTTTTACGATGGTTTTTCACATGGGCGATATGCTACATTATGCCAAAACAAAAACGCTTTGTACCGCATGGTTAGTGGCAGTAAAAAACTTATTATAAAAATTCTTTCTAATTTCAAGTACAATGCTGTCCTTTAATCGTATATAATTTATAACTTGTTTAATATTTAAAATTGTATATCCGTAATGTTACCTAAACGCAGATAGGCTGCGAAGTGAAGAAGTAA
>JAUCCO010000196.1:0-4555 GCA_034676125.1 Bacteroidia bacterium | reverse complement strand
TTTATGGGTAAAAAATATGTTAGAGATTAGCGCATAACTATTTTTCAACATTGCATTAACTTATTGGCTAAACGCTTTGTTACTTGCTACTAAGCATCAAAATAATGTTTGTTATTTATTTAGTTTTGCCAACACCTTTTCTAAATCATCGGGTGTATCAATTGCAATTGTTTCTAAATCGGTTTCTTTTAAAGTTATTTTGTATCCATTTTCAACCCAACGTAATTGTTCTAAACTTTCGGCTTGCTCTAAAATGCCTAAAGGTAATTTGGTAATTTGTTCAAGCACATCTTTTCGGTAACCATAAATTCCAACATGTTTGTTGTAAACTATCTCAAACCCATGATTTCTGCGATAAGGAATAGCAGCCCGCGAAAAGTATATGGCATTATTATTTACATCAGCAATAACCTTTACCACATTGGGGTTTTGCACATCATCGTTTGTTTTTATTTTTTTAAACAAGGTAACAATTTGGGTTGATGGGTTTTGTAATGCTTGGGCCAATAACTCTATTTGTACTGGGTTTATAAAAGGTTCGTCACCTTGAATATTTATAACTGCATCGCAAGTTCCAGTATATTGGGCTACTACCTCTGCACACCTATCTGTACCACTTTGATGGTTAATATTGGTTAACACTACTTTTCCGCCAAACGACAATACATGATCTGCAATTCTGCTATCATCTGTTGCAACAATAACATCAATTAATGATACTGTGCTTTTACACTGCTCGTAAACGCGATGAATCATACTTTTACCACCAATATCAATAAGTGGTTTTCCGGGAAAGCGGGTTGATGCATATCGTGCAGGAATAACTCCGATTATTTTTGTCATAATGATATTTGCTAAAATTGCGTTTCAAAAATAACCGAAAAAAACATAAGTAAACTATATTCGCACATGCATGTTTTTTATCAACCCAATATAACCGAAACCCAAATAACACTTACCGAAGACGAATCGAAACACTGCGTGAGGGTGTTACGCTTAAAAAAGGGTGATGAAGTGTACTTGGCCGATGGAAAAGGAACGGAAGCTAAAGCGATTATTATTGATGACCATGCAAAAAAATGTGTGTTACAAATTACCAACCAAATATTGCACTCGCAACTGCAATCGAGCGGAAGAAGTTATTATTTGCACATAATGGTGGCTCCTACAAAAAACTTCGACCGCATGGAATGGTTTATAGAAAAGGCTACCGAAGTGGGTATTGATGAAATTACTTTTATTGAAACTGAAAACAGCGAACGTGCAAAAGTGAATTTAGAACGTTGCGAAAAAATTGCCATAAGTGCCATGAAACAAAGTAAACAATGGTATTTGCCAAAAATAAATACGGTAATAAAATTACAAGATGCGATAAAAAATTGTGAAGCCGATGCCAAATTTATTGCATGGTGCCCAACAAATTACACCGAGCTTTTTGGACAACAATTAACAACCATTAAAGCCAAAAATATTGCCGTATTAATTGGGCCCGAAGGCGATTTTACAACAAAAGAAATTGAACTTTCACAGCACCATAATTTTAGGCCTACATCGCTTGGTAAAACAATTTTAAGAACCGAAACTGCAGCTTTATTTGTTTGCATAGCTGCCAAAACAATTAGTAGCAATTAACTTATATTTGAAAAATGGGTAAAAAAATAGCACTGCTTTTTATTGTAGCATTTACATTTGGGTTTGCACCGCCTACTTTAAAAATTGCCAAACTAAAATACAATGGTGGTGGCGATTGGTATGCAAATAAAACCTCGTTGCCAAATCTTATTAAATTTTGCAACCAAACTATAGGCACCAATATAGTGCCCGAAGAGGATGTGGTAGAAGTTGGTAGTATAGATATTTTAAATTACCCTTTTGTGCATTTAACTGGCCACGGAAATATTGTATTTAGTAATGCCGAGGCAGAGAATTTAAGAAACTATTTATTAGCAGGTGGCTTTTTACATGCTGATGATAACTATGGATTGGACAAGTTTTTTAGGCGCGAAATGAAAAAGGTTTTTCCTGAATTAAACTTTGTAGAATTGCCATACAACCACCCTATTTACCAACAAAAATTTAAGTTTAATAATGGCCTACCAAAAATACACGAGCATGATGGCAAACCTGCACAAGGTTTTGGGTTGATATACAAAGGAAGGTTGGTATGTTTTTACAGTTACCAGTGCGATTTAGGTAATGGTTGGGAAGATGCAGATGTGCATAACGACCCAGAACCTACTAGACAAAAAGCATTGCAAATGGGTGCAAATATTTTACAATACGTGTTTAGTAAATAGTGCTTGGGTTAACGTTTTTTTGTGTGATGAAAATTGGAGCGCAAACTGATTGAAGCGCATTAAATTGAAACATATTATTTGTGAAGCATGTAAAAACAATGAAATGAACATACAAGCAAGAAAACTAATACCGAAAGCACATTCAATATAGTCAAATTTCGGATCGGGCATCATTGAACTATTTTCATGTAGCATCGGTATTACCATTGTAAAATTATTTTTTAGTTTGGACTAAAAAATAATTACAATTGGTATTACTGAAACACCTCATTCGTTGAGGCCATCTCAGTGTGTATATCCATGTAAGTACAAAAAGCATACAAAAAATAAAAAGTCCGTTTGATAATTTATAAATAAAATGGAATAAATTGCATATTGTAATAGTGCACTCAATAGCGCGTATCTACCCAAATTGGGTGGATACACGCTACAAAGTAGCGCATATAAACAAGTTATAGGGCATTTTAAAAGACGACAACAAAACGACAACATTAGAAATCATAAAACAACAATTTCAAAAAGACCAAAATGAAAAACGAATTATTATCGCTTTACACAAGCCGACAAAAAGACTTTAAAAAAGTCGTAGAAACATTTCCTGAAGACGATTTAGCGGGACCACTTTTGATGTTCCCAAATCCCGACTATTACACTTCACCAAATAAACTTTTAATCATTGGACAAGAAACAAACGGTTGGGGTTACGACATTGAAGACATTGAAAAGCAAATGAAAACTTATGAGGACTTCAATGTCGGAATTGAATATTACGCTTCGCCATTTTGGAATATTACAAGAAAGGTTGAAATTGCTCTTGACAACCAACCACATTCTTGTGCCTGGACAAATTTGAATAAATTTGACTTGGACGCAGGACGACCATACGGAGAATACGAAACTGCAATTTCAGCACTTGACGACATTTTGTTGTCGGAACTAAAAATAATTAAACCCGACTTTTGTTTATTCTACACGGGACCTTCTTTTGACTACCGACTCAGAACAATTTTTCAGGACATTGAATTTATCGAGATACCAAACTTTACGGTAAGACAATTTTGCAAATTGAAACACCCAGACTTACCTGAAAACAGTTATCGTTCTCATCATCCAAAATCATTACGAATTAGATATTTAGAAGACGACTTTATAGACTATCTTGGAAAACAGAAAAAGAAAAACGCCCTATAACAGCACCTACAAGAAATTGGCGGTTCGGTGGTTAAATGAAGTTTTGTGCTTCGTATCAAATTCAGTGGTGGCAGACAGTTTTGTGCTTCGAAATCGCCAACTTCTTGTAGCTGCAAAACGTTATGCACCATTTTAGAACGACCCTACACAAAACAAAGTGACGACTAAAAAACGATACGAAATATTAACCTCTTTGCCTACTTATGGACCAATGTATGTTCCTGTAACAGACAATGGAGAACCATTTTATTCGGAAGGATTTCCTGTTCGTTTTTACAAGACAGACCAGACTGAATGGGTTGCAAACTTTCAACCGGGTTGGACAGAATTAAAACAAATAATCGAGTTTGAAAAAACTCAAAATTTATTGATAATAGCTTGTGGAACTTGTTACCTAATGAACCCAAACGAAACAAAACCTATAGAAGTTTTTGGAGTTGGCTATTCAGACATTTTTAAGGCGAGTAAAGACAGACTTGTTTTTCAAGACCAAACCGACCTGACAATTATTGAGCCTGACGGAACACATTGGAATACAGAAAGAATTTCGTGGGACGGATTAGCTGAAATAAACGTTGAGAATAATTTGGTATCTGGACTTGCATATAATCCTATGCCCGATTCTGACGAATGGGTTGAATTCAAATATGACCTTGATACAAAAACTTTGACAGGAGGAAGTTACTATTCGTTTGAGAATAAAAAACCTTGGTGGAAAATATGGTAACAGAAAAATTTGCTTGTCCTTGTTGTGGATATAAGACATTTAGAGAAAAACCTAATGGCTCATATGATATTTGCCAAGTCTGTTTTTGGGAAGACGACCCAATTCAACTTGACGACCCGAACTATGAAGGTGGAGCAAACAGAGTTTCATTAAAACAAGGGCAGAAAAATTTTATTGAATTTGGAGCTTGTGAAAGAGAAATGATTAAGAATGTAAGACAGCCCACAAAAGACGAACAACGAGACGAAAATTGGAAACCATTAGAATGACAAGAAAAACGGTGCATAACAAGGTATTGCCAAAAGCGGGGCTGAACGGCTTCGATTGGGCATTTGTGCAA
>JAUCCO010000195.1:0-4653 GCA_034676125.1 Bacteroidia bacterium | reverse complement strand
GTTGTGTTTCGTTTGTTTCGTGTCTTTCTGGGCGCATTTGTGGGAAAAGTAACAATTCTTGTATAGAAGGATTATTGGTCATTATCATTACCAACCTATCAATACCTATACCAATACCTGCTGTAGGTGGCATTCCATATTCAAGTGCACGTAAAAAATCATTGTCGATAAACATGGCTTCGTCATCTCCTCTTTCCATCAAAGCCACTTGCTCTTCAAAACGTTCGCGTTGGTCAATTGGGTCATTCAACTCAGAATAAGCGTTTGCTAATTCTTTGCCATTTATCATCAACTCAAAACGCTCAACCAATCCTGGTTCACTTCTGTGTTTTTTGGTGAGTGGGCTCATCTCTACCGGATAATCTGTAATAAAAGTTGGTTGTATATAATTGCCTTCGCACTTCTCACCAAAAATCTCGTCTATTAATTTTCCTTTGCCAACTTTAGGGTCCACATCAATATTTAATTGTTTACAAACCTCACGTAATTGAGCTTCGTCCATGCCGCTAATATCAATACCTGTAAACTCTTTAATTGAATCAAACATGGTAACACGCTTAAACGGACGCTTAAAGTCTATTTCTTTATCGCCAACAGTAACTTTGGTTGAGTTATTTAATTTTAATGCAATTTTTTCAATTAGCTCTTCTGTTAAATCCATCATCCAATTGTAATCTTTGTAAGCTACGTAAAGCTCCATTACAGTAAACTCTGGATTATGTGTGCGGTCCATTCCTTCGTTACGGAAGTTGCGTGAAAACTCATAAACACCATCAAAACCACCTACTATTAAACGTTTTAAATAAAGTTCGTTTGCAATACGTAAATACATAGGTATATCAAGCGAATTGTGGTGAGTAATAAATGGACGAGCCGCTGCACCACCTGGTATTGGTTGCAATACAGGTGTATCAACTTCTAAATAGCCTTTTTCGTTGTAAAAATCTCTAATGGTATTTATTAATTGTGTACGTTTTATAAAAGTGTTTTTAACTGCTGGATTGATAATTAAATCAACATAACGTTGGCGATAACGAAACTCTGGGTCAGTTACTGCATCAAAAGTTTCTCCATCTTTTTCTTTAACAATTGGCAATGGTTTTAATGCCTTAGCCAATATTTTAAACTCTTGTGCATGTATAGTAGTTTCACCAGTTTTAGTGGTAAAAACAAATCCTTTTATACCAATAATATCTCCAATATCAACCAGTTTTTTAAATACTACAGCGTATAAACTTTTGTCTTCGCCAGGGCAAATATCATCACCACGCAAGTAAACTTGTATTTTTGAAGTAGCATCTTGAATTACAATAAAACAAGCTTTACCCATATCACGAACACTCATTAATCTGCCCGCAATGCTGATGTTTTTATACTCTATTTTTTGATTCTCGTAGTTGGTTAAAATTTCTTGTGCCGATACGTTTACTTCAAATGTTTCTGCAGGATAAGCATCAATCCCCATTTTGGTTAGTTCGGCAAGTTTGTTTCTTCTTAAAATTTCTTGTTCGCTTAAATGCTGTATTTGGCTCATAAAATGAAATTCTTTTTTTAATAAGGCGCAAAAATAATAAAACCAATGGCATTAATGCATCTAATATATAATAAACTTATCTTTGCACGGATTATGCAAATACCTCAAAGTAAAATAGATATACGTGAACTAAGTTTGGCCGAGTTAAAAGCAGCCTTTACAGAAATGGGTGAGAAGCCTTTTAGGGGCGGACAAGTTTACGAATGGCTATGGAAAAAAAGCGCACATAGCTTTGATGAAATGAGCAATTTAAGTAAGGAGTTACGCGAGGTTTTAAAAGAAAAATTTATAATAAATGTTATCGTGGTAGTTGACAAGCAAGTGAGCAACGACCGCACCATTAAAAGCAGTTTTAGGCTACATGATGGACATTTAATTGAAGGTGTTTTAATACCTACAGAAGACCGTATGACTGCTTGTGTAAGTAGCCAAGTAGGATGCAGTTTAACTTGTAAGTTTTGCGCCACCGGAAAAATGGAACGTGTTCGTAATTTAACTCCTGCCGAAATTTATGACCAAGTAGTACACATCCGTAATTGGGCACTACAGCACTATGGCATCTCATTAACCAATATTGTTTATATGGGTATGGGTGAGCCATTATTAAATTATAGTAATGTACTTAAATCAATAGAAAAAATTACTGGAGAAGATGGCTTAAATATGGCTAGCGATCGTATTACAGTTAGTACCGCAGGCATTGCCAAAATGATTACTAAATTAGCTGATGATAAAGTGAAGTTTAATTTAGCTTTGTCGTTACATGCTGCTAATGATGCCAAACGAAACGTAATTATGCCAATAAATGAAAGCAATAGTTTAGAGAGTGTAATAGAAGCTTTGGCCTATTTTAAAAGCAATACTAGGGGTAAATTAACCTTTGAGTACATTGCGTTTAAAGATTTTAACGAAAGCATTCAGGATGCAAAAGAGCTTGTTGCTATTTGCAAAAAAGTGCCAGCAAAAGTTAATATTATTGAATATAACCCAATTGGGGATGGTGTTTTTAGTAAAGCTGATTCCGCTAAAATAGATCAGTTTCAAAGGTATTTAGAACGAAATGGAGTGATTGCCACCGTGCGTAGGAGTAGAGGGAAAGACATTGATGCCGCTTGTGGCCAATTGGCCAATAAAAAACATGAAAATGCGCTAATGTCAAGTTGATTTTGGATGATAATTCTCAATATAACAATTATACAACATTAGATGCATAACTTTGATAAAATAAATTTTTACAACTATGATAAATAAAATATTAATTCCAACTGATTTTTCGGATGTAGCCAATAATGCTTTAAAGTATGGTGTAAAGCTTGCCGAAAAGTGTGGTGCAGAGTTACACATTTTGCACATCAAACAAGTTCCAATTGCGGATCCTTCGTTTCCTGCTGAAACTTATCAAATTTATATTGATGAGATTCAAAATGTAGAAGATGAAGGAGTGAAAAAATTAAGAGAGAGTTTTATTAAAGATAGTTCTGTTGTAACTACATTTCATTCATCAACAGGTTTTATTGCTGATGAGATTATGACCTTTTGTAAAGATTATCCTATAGATTTAGTAGTTATGGGAACTACTGGTGCCAGTGGCCTTGCCGAGTTACTTGTAGGAAGTAATGCAGCATCGGTTATTGGAAAATCGTTAGTGCCCGTTTTAGTTATTCCGCCAAACCACACTTACCAACCACTAAAGCATGTGTTGTATGCAACCGATTATAATGAGCCTGAGTTTCCGGCTGTAATGCGTATGATGTTTTTTGCTGAACTATATGATGCTAAAATTAGTGTATTGCATGTAAAAAACAATTTTGATAAATACTTTAATGCTGATGCAAATTATTTTGTAAAAAATAAAACATCTATTAAAAAGCAAGACATTAATATTATTACCATAGAGAGTAATGATGTAATGGGAAGTATAGATAAATATGTAGATGAGTTAAATATTGATTTATTGGTGATGGCAAAACATAACCGCAGTTTCTTTGATAAATTATTTCACCGCAGCTTAAGCAAACGAATGGCTTATCATACCAAAACACCTTTATTGGTTTTAAATAAAAGTTAGTGTTTATTGAGGCTTTAATTAGTATAGAATTTTTAGATAAATAAAAATCCGTTTAGGGCATTAACCTTAAACGGATTTTTTATTGAGGGTATAAATAAATTTGTATATTCGCTTTACAGCAAATTAACAACAACATATGAAAACAAACATACTACCATACTTGCTACTTGCAGGCTTTACTTTTGTAGCAGTATTTACTTCATGTAAAAAGGATGAAGATAAAGGTCCTTCTAATGCTAATACTTCACCAAATCTAAACGACACAACTATTATTGGTAAATGGATGGTAATAAAGGCAGAAAGAAAAGATAGCGGAGAAACAACTTACAAAAATCTAACAAGTACAATTTCCTCATGCAGGTTAGATGATATTGAGATTTTTACAGACAGATTTGATGTGCGTGCACCTAATGGATATGCATATTATAAATTGAATGGACAAACAAAATGTTCTTTTGAAGAAGATTCTCTTTTTTATGGACATTACATATTAGATGGAAAATATTTTGCCTCTATCGGAACTTTCGGTTTAAGTGGAACTTCGTCAAATCCCGAAGTTTTGGAGGGTACTCCACGAGAAATAGAAAGTGTTAGTGCGACCGGAATGGTGCTGATAACAACAGATTTTGATGATAATCAAAACCGCATTACATACAGACGTGTTAATTGATTTTAGTATTATACTGAACGTTTTCTGATTGAACATTTATGAAGTAAAAACCTATAAAATTGGCATTTGAATAATATTAATAGTATCGTTAATAGATATTACTACTGAGAAGATTATAGGTAAACCGCCTTTACTAATATTGGTTTAAGATGCTAAATAGAAATACTTTTTAATTTTTTATTGCTGTTTGTTAATTTTTTCGCAGACCAATTTATCTATCGGGAAGGTAAATATATCAGGTGTGATTGTATTTACATCAACCCATTCAAATCTTAAGTTTTCAATTCTATTTCCGTATTTTACTTGATGCTGCGCTAAGCTAATTTGTCCTGACTTGTCCATTTTAGGTCAGCAGGTTTAGTTTTTGCAAAATGTCTATGA
>JAUCCO010000194.1:0-4713 GCA_034676125.1 Bacteroidia bacterium | reverse complement strand
ACTAAATCGCTAGCATAAATAGCGCGCATAATGGCATTAAATACCACCGTAATAATAATGGTTTGCAGCAATACCCATACCCTTGGGTAAATCATGCTTTCGCGAGCTGGCTTGTAATTTCGTAAAATATGATACGTGCCAATACCCGATAATAAAATTAATCCATTGTTAACTCCAGCATCAAGCAATGCCTGTTTAAATGGCAATTTAAAAGTAATAAGCACATAGGCATGTATAGCAGTAAACAGTGCGCCTAAACTAATGTATACCCTAACAAATTTGCTGTACGATAAATCTGGCATTGTACAAAGTTAAGCCGAAACCAACTGTTGTTTAGTTTGATTTTCGATTTTGCGTGCCCTGTGGTGAACAAAGTTAATATATGCTTCGCCACTTTCTGCTTCGTGTATGCGAGAGTATAGTTCCATTCCATCCTTAAAGTCGTCTATTTCCTTAAGTTCAATCACATCTATAAACTCCCATTTAACCGCATTTAAATCTTCGGTCATAAAAGCATCTTCCTCTCTACCGCCAATAAAACGTGCTTTAAAAAATGCTTCGTTAAAATCTCTAGCTTCAATAATTCTTACTTGTTCGTCAAATTGTGGCGTATGGTTTCCGCCTCCAGTTATTACCTTAAAAACAAGTTTAGTTATGTACCATTTCATATAATAATTGTGTTAGGTTAGTTATAGGTTTTTATATCAATGCCGCCAAAAATTGTAACCCCTTTTAGCACCAGTATTTTGTCGCCTGTTGGGTTAATTTGTTTGGTGTCTCGTTTATCTTCAATGCCACCAAGTATGGCTACACTTTCTGATTGTATTTCCCAGTTTGAAGGAACAATTAACATGGTTCCACCAAAAATTTGGGTTATTTCTAAAATTACCCTTCCATTAAAATCAGCCTGACTTAAATTTATTTCGCAGCCACCCAATATGCAAGTAATTTCTCCTCCTTTAAAATCTTTAGTTATTACATTCTTCTTCACTCCACCCATTATCGACACGGTGTCTAACATGTTTTCACTGCTTTGGGTTGAACTGTTTCTTCTAGAACATTCGCGCCAGTTTTTCCAACGTTGTTTTCTTTTACCGGCAGTGCTTACCATTACAATACCAACAAGCATAATAACCGTTGGCCATAAAAATTGTTCTAAATTTGTTTCAGGAAAAATGTCATCTACAATTAATACGCTACCTATAAGTATTAAAACTATCCAACTGGCATGTTTAAAATCGTGCTTTATACCAAGGTATAATCCTGTTAAAATTAATAGTGCCTCCCACGTAAATAACCATTCAGGAAAATCAATTCCAAATTGTTTTAATAGTAATATTAAACCAACCACAACTACCAATATACCGCTAAACACCCTTCCTTTGGTGCTGTGCATGTGGTCCCACTTGTGTTGATTTATGTTGTTGTTTTCTATCCTCATTATTAAGGCAAACCTATACAGCAATTTTAAATTAAAAACACCTTGTAGACGTGCGTAATTACTTAATAGGTAAAATCAATTGGGCTGTCGGTAAATGATTGTGTTTGCACTTAAAATTAGTATGTTTGAATGATGTTATTAGCAAACCTACACCTAAGCCAAACCTTTAATACAACGGCACTAGATATTTATACCATATTAACCGACCTGCGCAGGCATAGCTCGTTTACTAGCGATATTATATCGGGTACAAATAAAGAAGGCGCAACACTAAGCTTGCATGATGGCAAACTAATTGGCAAAACCATTGTGCTTGAGCCTGCTAAAAAAATTATTTGGAGTGTAAGTTGGGTTGATGAAAACTGGCCACAAAACCATCCTTGCGAAATAGCAATTGTACTAACCGATAAAGGCAACGGAACCTGTTTGGTTGATGTATTTATTACTGCAATACCAGCAGCTTTTGAAGCACAACTAAAAACCTTTTGGCAACAAAATTACTTTGATGCTTTAGCTTATTATATTGATAGGTAGGTAAAAAAACCGAAATTAAACAGCCTTACTTTTTACGTGCAATTACAAAAATATCCCACGTTTTGTCCAAGTTATCTTTGTTTAAAAAGAAATCTTTTGTGGTAATATTTAAGGTATCGTTGTTTTGCTCTTTTAGATTTTTGCGCATTATGGTGGTTAAAAAATTATACGGAGCCACCAACCAGCTTGCAGGAATAATTTTATGCAAACCCAATGGGTCTAGCCTTAAAATTTTCTTGGCCCATTTTGCATTATCATCGTAGTATTTGTTAACAGCATCATTGCCTTGCACACCCATAATTTCAAAATCGGGAAACACCTTTGCCATTTCCGTTTTCATTTCATCAAACGTGTATTCGTGCACATGAAAAGGGTTACGCGCAATGCTCATTTTAATGTTTGGTGTTGAGCATAAAAATACGCCACCCGGTTTTAAAATACGGTATGCATCTTTAATAAATCCTAGCCTATCATGTATATGTTCTATAAACTGAAACGCAGTTACCACTTCTACACTTTCGCTTTCTAAAGGTATTGGCGGCACCGAACCTGATTTAAATGTAAGGTTAGTTTTTGCTGCATGTTGTTTGCGTGCATCTACCAATGTTTCTTCACTGTAATCAACCCCAACTGTAGTTTTGGTATAATCGGCTAAGTATTGTGTGCCGTAGCCATCTGCACAGCCAATATCGGCCGTTATTTTTCCTTCAACAAAAGGAACTGCGTATTCGTATGCAAAAAAACAACGCTTTACGGTTACGTTGTTGCTATCTTCAAAACTAGGTCTTTCTCTGTCTGCCATTTGTTAACTTTTATTAGTGATGCAAAACCAAAATCAACACCTAATGGTTACAATTGTTGATGTGTTTGTGCCATCATAAGTTTGGCAAAAATAATCAAATAACTAAATTGCCCTAAAATCATTTATTATGAACCTAAAGTTAATACTATCGTTTTTAACCAACCTGCAAGAAAACAACAACAAAGAGTGGTTTGATGCCAACCGAAATACGTATGAAAAAGCAAGACTTGAATGGATAAACTTTGCCACCGAAAGTATTGCCGCTGTTGGTATTTTTGATAAAGACATTGCATTACTTGAACCCAAGAAATGTATTTTTAGAATTAACCGTGATGTGCGGTTTAGTAAGAACAAAGATCCATATAAAAACAACTTTGGTTTAAGTCTTAATAAAGGCGGCAAACGAGAAGATTTTTGTGGATACTACCTACACCTGCAACCTGGTGCAAGTTTTATTGCAGGTGGTGCTTACGGACCAATGCCTGATAAACTAGCTGCCATTAGGCAAGAGATTGATTACAATGCCAAAGAATTTGAGGCGATTATAAACCACAAAAACTTTAAAAAGCACTTTGGAACACTTGGTGGCGAAGCGCTACAACGCCCGCCAAAAGGCTACGAAGCCGATAACCCAATGATTAATATTTTAAAGCATAAAAGTTTTATTGCACAATATCCATTAACCGATAAAGAAATATTTGCACCAAATTTTATGGAAAACATGCTAGAAAAATTTAAAGCTATGCAGCCTTTAATTGCATTTTTAAACCGAGCAACTGCTGGTTAAATTACTTTGTAGTTTTTATATTCAAACAAACGTTTGCCTGTAATTTTTTCAAACCAATAGAGGAAACCTTCTTTTAGTTCGAATTTTTTATTGCTGGTGTCCCAAGTAAAATCCCAGCTCATACGTTGCAAGCGCTGTTGCATAACTGCGGGGTGTGTGCCTGTAAACTTTGTTAGCGAATCAATTGTTTTGTAATCAAATTCATTAGCTGTGGCTACGTGTTGTTCTACATAATCATCGCTATGCCAAAGCTTATTAAAACTTTCTTGTTTGGCTTGCTGAAACCTTGGATCGCGCACCCAACCATAATGATAAATTTGGGCATCAATGGCTTTTACTTGCAGCTTTTGTCCGTTTTTTCTAAACCCTTGTGCATCTTTATAACTGCGTATGTTTTTATCGTTTTTAATGATGCGAATTTCATTGCGGTACCACGTGCGCGAGTCTCCAACAAAATCATAACTACCATAAAAATGTGTGTAACCAAACAACAATCCTTCTACCTCTTTTTGGGTTTGATATTTAGCACATGCGGCCAATATTGTATCGTGGTATTTTTCATGCACCACCTCATCGCCTTGTAAATAAAAACACCAATCAAAATTGCGTGCTATGGCATCAAAAGCCTTGTTGGTTTCTACCGCAAGCACTTGTCCGCCTTGGCGCAAGCTATCATCCCAAACTGTTTGTATAATTTTAATTTTAGGTGAGTTAATTCCTTTAATCAACTCAAGTGTATCGTCATCGCTATTGCCAACAGCCACCATATATTCATCTACAATAGGTAAAATACTTTTTATAGATTCTACAATTGGGTAATCAAATTTTACCGCATTGCGCACTATAGTAAAACCGCATATAGTTGGTTTGCTCATGCTGCAAATATGCGTATTGAATATTTAGAAAGCAAAAACACGGGTTGAGTTGAAACAGAAATGTTATACGACTTTGTTGCCATGTTGATGGAATAACTCGTTTAATTAACAAAAAATGATATGAAAATTACTGTGGGTTATTCTAATAAAAAAGCCAACCCGAAGTCTAAGAGTTAATCAGAGATCAACTTAACAAAAAATGTTTGCAGAACACGAACAACTTTGAGCGGAAATTTATTCGTCAATTTATGACTAACATAACATTGGAGTTAAA
>JAUCCO010000193.1:0-4744 GCA_034676125.1 Bacteroidia bacterium | reverse complement strand
TTTCAATTGAAACTCAATGTCTGACTCGCAATCTTGCCCATTTGAAGGTGCTGCATTTAAAATTAATGCCAATAATCCAAACAAGTATATTAGTTTAGTTTTTATTAAGTTTTTCATGGTAAATGGTTTAACGATACTTATGTAAAAGTATTATGTTTAGGTAAATTAAGCCTTAACGCAGAAAATCACTATTCCCAAAAAGCAAAGTGTAGGTAATTAAAAACATCCCTAACACATGCCATATCCTTCAGTTCAATTAAATATCAACCCCAACTTTATGTGAAGCAATTCTTTTAAATAGTTTTACAAACTCGTACCAAATTACGGATAAAAAACCTATACCAATTGCTAAAAATAACTGAACAAGACTTAGTGTTTTAAACTCAAAAAATGCGGATAACCGTGGCACAAATAATAGCAAAGCGGTGATAAAAACGGTAATAGAAATGATAAGTAAAACCAAGTTGTTTTTATAACGTAACGTAGTAAATATTGAATAATAGAAAGAGCGATTAACAAGTGTAAGAAAAACATTGGCCACTATTAAAACAGTAAATACCATCGTTCTGGTAACAGCCTCATCATTTCCATTATAAACCGAGTATTGATAAACAAACAATATACCTGCAGTTATTGCTAAACCTTGGATAATACTTGTTGTAAGCTCACTTCTGTTAAAAAACGAGGTTGAAAATGGAAGTGGTTTTTTAAGCATCGTGTTTTTCTCCATAGGTTCATTTTCGAAAATAATAGAACAGGTTGGTCCCATAATTAATTCTAAAAAAATAACATGTACAGGCGAAAGAATGTTTGGATAAACCCAGCCCAAAACCAACGGAATAAATACCGTTAATATTAAAGGAATGTGAATGGAAATAATGTATTGAATGGCCTTTTTTAAGTTGGTATAAATTTTTCTGCCCATTGCAACTGCATCTGCCATTTTAGATAAATCGTCATCAGTTAATATAAGCGAAGCCGCTTGTTTGGCTATTTCTGTTCCTTTTTTGCCCATGGCAATACCAATATGTGCCGACTTTAATGCTGGTCCATCATTTACACCATCACCAATCATAGCTACAATATGATTTTTGGCTTTTAAAGCATTTATCACCCTGAGTTTTGCTTCCGGAAACATGCGTGTAAAAACACTGGTTTGCACAACTTTTTCTTGCAATTCTAAATCAGATAGGGTCATTAATTCATCGCCCGATAAATGTTGCTCAATGCCTTTAAATGCTACTTGTTTTGCTACTGCTACGGTAGTTTCTGCATTATCTCCGGTTATTATTTTCACCAAAATGCCTGCATCGTAAAAGTGCTTTAATACACTTTCGAAATTAGGTTTTGGTGGATCGTAAAAGGCTACAATACCTTTAAAGCTAAACTTTAATTCTTGTTGTGTTTTAGGAAAATCGTTACCAGGAAAACTGCTTTCGCCAACTCCCAATACGCGATAGCCTTCTGCTGTTATGGTTTTAATGGCATTGTTTATTTTAAGTTTTTCGGTATCCGTTAAATTACAAACATTCATCAATGCTTCGGGTGCACCTTTAGCGGCAATAATTCTATCACCCAAATTGTTTTCAAAAACATGCGTCATCATAGGTGGTTTTCCGCCCAAGGGGTATTCATGTATTATTTTATAATTTGGTCTTTCGTCTGTTTTAAAAGCATTGTTATATGCATCATGTAAGGCAATTTCCATTGGGTCGAAGGGGATAGGTTCGCTGGCCCACATGGCTATTTTTATTAATGATAATTCTTCTTCGTTGGCTTCATTGGGCTTTATAATTCTTTGCGTTTGTATGGCAAATAATTTAGCCAAACTCATTTTATTTTCGGTAATGGTTCCTGTTTTATCTATGCAAATAACCGTGGCAGATCCCAATGTTTCAACGGTTTTCATTTGTTTTACCAATACACCCATTTTCATTAATCGCCATGCGCCAAGGGCCATAAATGCTGTAAACGCCATGGGTATTTCTTCTGGCAAAATACTCATAGCTAGGGTAAGTGCTTTTAGTAAACTATCTATTAAGTTATGCGAATTAAGATAGTTGATAGCCCACACAATTACAAAAAATACCACACCAATAATGACTAGTTTTATTACAAAGCTGTTTATTTGTAATTCTAGTGGTGTTTTTTCTTCGTCAATATTATCAAGGCTTTCGCCAATTTTGCCCAACTTGGTATTGTTGCCAATATGGGTAATGGTGGCAATTGCCAAGCCGCTAGCAACAGTGGTTCCTTTATAAATGTAATTATCTTCAACTTATTTGTATTTAAATACCGCAAACGACTCGCCAGTAAGAATAGATTCGTTAACAGAAAAATCATTTGAATGAACAATCATACCATCAGCAGTTATAGATGTGCCTTCTTCTACAATTAAACTATCGCCAACTACTAAATCTTCACTTTCAATTTCTATTGTTTGGCCGTTTCTAATTACTTTACAATGCGGCTGTGTTAGCTCTTTTAGCTTTTGCAATGCATTTCTACTCCTAGAGTCTTGGTATAAAGAAATTGCTGAAACTATAATTATGGCTGATGAAAGAAAAATTCCATCATCAATTTGTCCGCTTACATAATAAATTAACGATGCCACCAACAATAAAATAATCATGGGTTCTTTAACCAAGCTTTTTATTGCATCTATTACACCATTTTCTTTTTTAAATGTGAGTGTATTTTTGCCAAATTTTTTTCGAGCATTAATAACCTCATCACTTGTTAACCCTTGTATGTTGAAGTTGTTTGCTGACATTGTTAAATGATATTTTTTTTAAAGTAAGAGCATTAAAGTGTGGCGAGATGTAATCAAACATCAACCCAAATTTACATTGTAAAACTCATTAAAAATAACGGTAATTGCAACTAACCTTAGTGGCATTAAACTTTAAGTAAGTAACTCTTTGATTAATTGCAATTCATCAATAAAAATCAACCCAAAGTTAACAAGTAACAAATGCCTGTTAGCGTTGCATTAATATTAAAGTTTACTTATAATTTGTGTTTTAACAAGCTATTTGTATTTTTACCACTGCACATTAATTTTAGTAATGCATGATTAAAAATAACTTATTAGCCGTAATAATTTGTTTGTTTACTATAAGCCTGCAAGCGCAGCAAGTTCAAAAGTTTGTACCAAGTGTTTTGGTTGAGTTTTATACATCAGAAGGTTGTGGAAGCTGTCCGCAAGCAGATGAGTTTAGTACACAAATACGTGCCATTGCCGACTCGTCAAAAATGCGCGTTTATACACTCGATTATCATGTAGATTTATGGAATCGTTCTGGTTGGGTTGATCCTTTTTCTGACTCAAATTACACCATTAGGCAAGAGATGATGGCTGTTGCTAATGACCAACGTGCTATGTTTACGCCTATGGTATTTGTAAATGGTACAGGTGCTTTGCCATCGGGTGCAAAAAGCGAAGTAGGTAAGTTAATTGAAAAATTTACACGCAATCCGGCCGAAAACTTTTTGTTAATGTCGGCTTCATGGAATCCAAATACCAAGATTTTAGATTTTGAATACGAAGCAAAAGGTCAAACTGATAGTTTAGATATCTATTTTGTATTGGCCCAAAAAAGTGCTACAAGTGTGCCTAATGGTGGCGAAAACAAGGATAAAAAACTTCACCATCAAAATGTGGCTATAAAAATGGTAAACAGCACAAATGTTAAACCTACTGGTTCTATTGGTATGGTAATGCCTGTGCCTAATGTAGATTTTGAAAAATATATTGTGTATGGTTTTTTACAGCACAAACGCACAAAACAAATAACGGCAACTCAACTATTAGAGTTTAACCAAATGCAACCAACAGAATAAATTTTAACTATTAATTTGTTTAATAACGAGTTTGTTGACCCATTTATGCACCAATAAACTCGCATCACTTTTGTTAAACCACCTCAATTTCAACCATAAAAAAAACATCCACACTATACCACACTTTGGTTTAAAATGATAACTTAGCGGCATGGAAAATTTTGTGGTTTCGGCACGAAAATATAGACCGGGAACTTTTGGTAGTGTAATAGGACAGGAGCATATTACACAAACATTAAAAAATGCAATAAAGAATAATCTTTTGGCGCATGCTTTTTTGTTTTGTGGTCCGCGTGGTGTTGGTAAAACCACCTGTGCGCGTATTTTGGCCAAAACCATTAACTGCGAAAATATTGGTGCTGATACCGAAGCTTGTAATGAGTGTGAAAGCTGCAAATCATTTAATAATAATGGTAGTTTTAATATTTATGAGCTTGATGCGGCCAGTAATAATAGTGTAGAAGACATTAGGGGATTGGTAGAACAAGTGCGCTATGCGCCTCAAGGTGCCAAGTATAAAATTTATATTATTGATGAGGTGCACATGTTAAGTTCTGCGGCTTTTAACGCTTTTCTTAAAACGCTTGAAGAACCACCTCCATACGCAAAGTTTATTTTAGCAACTACCGAGCGTCATAAAATATTACCTACCATTTTATCGCGTTGCCAAGTTTTTGATTTTCATAGAATAAGTGTTGAAAGTGCTGTTAGCCAATTACACATGATTTGTGCTAGTGAAGGTATAACAGCCGAAGAAGAAGCATTACATGTTATAGCCCAAAAGGCAGATGGCGCCATGCGCGATGCACTTTCTATTTTTGATAGAATTGTGAGTTCGAGCGGAAAAAACATCACTTATAAAGATGTAATTTCAAATTTAAATATACTCGATTACGATTAT
>JAUCCO010000192.1:0-4790 GCA_034676125.1 Bacteroidia bacterium | reverse complement strand
AATTTTGATAGCGAAAGCTAAAAAGAACATCCAAAATAACCAACCTTGGTTGCAATCGCAAATTTTGGTATTGTATAAATCGGTAATATTAAAGCTTGCATTTGGGTTGTAGTAATACAACATAATAAACCCAAATAGCATTAATAAACTGCCGGCCATGGTATAGATAAAAAACTTTAAAGTAACTGGAACGCGGTTTTTACCACCCCAACCTAAAGCAATAAAGTAAATTGGTATTAATGCTAATTCCCAAAAGATGTAAAACAATAATCCATCATAAGCCATAAATACACCTATAAGTGCAAATTGCATAAGCAACATTAACGAGAAATATGTTTTTGCATTGGTAAACTCGCGTTTAAAAGCACTTAATACTATTAAAGGAAGTAAGAAGTTTGTTAAGCCAATCATGGCAAAACTTAAACCGTCAATGCCTAAGTTAACGCTAATATTAGGGCTGCTAATCCATTTGGTAAAAAATACAAAAGCATCTGGGCCTTGTTGTTTAAAAATGGTGTAAGCATAAGCGGTTAAACCCAACTCGGCCACGGTAAATAGCAATGCAACACGTGCGGCCAATTTGTTGCCACTAAGCAATACTGCAATAGCTGCAACTAAAGGTAATAATAAAATTAGTAGGGTCATCATTATATAAACAAGCGAATTATCAATAATACCATCATGCCAATAACCATAGCAAACACATAAAATCCAGTATTACCAGTTTGAAACAATCTCATGGTTTTACCAGTAGTGGCCACTATCCAGGCTGTTGCATTCACAGCCAAATCAATTATTAATTTATCAACCAACACCAAAAACAAATCGCTTAAAATGGTAATAGGTTTAACTATTAAAGTATCGTAAATTTCATCAACATAAAACTTATTGCTAATTACTTTATTTATGCCAGTAAGTTCACTATCATTTACAGGTAACTCTGCTTTTTTAACATACTTGTTGTATGCAAACAATATTACAGCAATAGCACCAATACCTGCAAAACTCATTAAAATTATTTCGGTACCATGCGATATTTTATCATGGTGAACTAAGTACTGCTCAGAACCAGAAGTTACTGCTGATAGGTAATTACTAAATGCATGTTGAACATGAAACACTTCTGGCAAACCTAAGAAACCACCAACTACAGCTAATATACAAAGTATAATTAACGGGATGGTCATTGTTGCTGGAGATTCGTGAATGTGTTTTTTAGTTTCTTCTGTACCTCTAAAGTTTCCAAAAAAGGTTAAGAAAACTAAGCGGAACATATAAAATGCGGTGATAAATGAACTGATTGATAATATAGCCCAAATGGTTTTGTTCTGTTCAAAAGCGTGTGCTAATATTTCATCTTTCGAGAAAAATCCTGATAAAAACGGAAAGCCAGAGATGGCTAATGATGCAAGGAAAAAGGTTATGAAGGTTACTTTTATGTATTTGCCCAAGCCACCCATTTTTCTGATGTCTTGTTCGCCATGCAAAGCATGAATAACACTACCCGCAGCTAAAAACAATAATGCTTTAAAAAATGCATGTGTTACTACATGAAACATTCCGCTGCTAAATGCACCTAAACCTAAAGCGGCAAACATTAAACCCAATTGGGAAACAGTAGAGTAGGCGAGTACCTTTTTTATATCATTTTGTAGCAAACCAATTACTGCAGCAAATACAGAAGTAACTACACCAATAATTAATATAAATGTTAATGTAGAAGGAGATAAAGAGAATAAAATATTGCTGCGCACTATCATATAAATACCTGCGGTAACCATTGTAGCAGCATGTATTAATGCCGAAACAGGCGTTGGTCCAGCCATTGCATCAGGTAACCAAGTATATAATGGCAATTGAGCTGATTTACCCATTGCTCCTAAAAATAGCAACATGGTAATGGCAATTAATATTGCACTATTTGGCGTTAACAATTGAGCTTGAGCAGCAACAGTGCCGTACTCTAAGCTACCAAAGTAAAACAACATAAAAAACATGGCAATTAAAAAACCTAAATCGCCAATACGGTTCATTATAAATGCTTTTTTAGCAGCATTGTTAAAGTCGTTGTTTTTAAACCAGAAACCAATTAATAAATACGAGCATAAACCTACGCCTTCCCAACCAATAAACATTACTAAATAGTTATTACCCATAACCAGCAATAACATAAAGAATATAAACAGGTTTAAATAAGTAAAAAAGCGGGTAAAGCCTTCATCATCGTGCATGTAGCCAATGCTGTATAAATGAATTAAAAAACCAATACCTGTAACCACTAATAGCATGGTAATGGTTAACGAATCAATTAAAAAACCAAAGCTTATGTTGATGTTGCTAAAAGCAATCCAATTAAATACATCGATATTTATTTTTGATGAAGCATCTAATCCGTTAAATAAGGTAATAGAACAAATAAATGAGCCTAAAATAAATAAAGTTGCTATCCAGCCTGTAACGGATTTTGGAAGAAATTTTCCAAACAAACCGTTAATAAGGAAACCAATTAAAGGCAACAGCGGTATTAATAATGCTGGGGTTACCAATAAGGTGTCTTGTATCATGTTGTCGTTCATGTGTGCGTTACTTTTCTAATATTGGATTACCATTTTAATTTGTTAAGCACATTAATATCTGTGCTTGCTGCGTTTCTATAAATACTCATTAATAATGCAAGTCCTACAGCTACTTCTGCTGCTGCAACCACCATTATAAAAAATACAAATACCTGTCCATCGCTATTATTAGCATATGCCGAAAATGAAACCAGTAATAAGTTTACGGAGTTTAACATTAGCTCTACACACATTAAAATAATAATGGCGTTTCTGCGAAAAAGCACACCCATAACACCTATACAAAATAAAAAGGTGCTTAACACTAAATACCAGTTTTGAGGTACTGCTTGTAAAGTATTTTCCATGTTTTAATTTCTTGTAATTTATTGTTTTGCAAGATTTACTTGCTTATTTTTTTTCTTTTTTAGACAGCATTACACTTCCTATCATGGCTGATAAAAATAGTATTGATGAAATTTCAAATGGCAATAAAAAATCAGTGAATAATCGTTTTCCTACTTCTTCAATAAAGCCAATATTGGTTTTTGCTGGTAAACTAAATTCGCCCAACTCGGTAGCACGCATTGATGCAATTAATACTATAAATAATAAACCACCTGTAATAATGGCCATGTATTTTGTAGGATTAGGCTTGTGTGTTTCGGTTTGAGCGTTTAAATTTAAAAGCATCACCACAAATAAAAATAATACCATTATAGCACCGGCATATACTATTAAATGTACAACGGCTAAAAATTGTGCGTTAAGTAATATGTAATGACCAGCTATGGTAAAAAAGCACACAATTAACCATAATACACTGTACATAGGGTTGCGAGCAAACACAACCGCTAACGCACTAATTATGGTTAAAGCTGATAAAAATAGAAATAAATATAAACTCATAAATTATGGATAACGCTTGTTTTAAAATTAGTTTAATTTAGTTTGTTCTGGCTGTTCAGGTTGTTTTGGTTGTTGATGTTCGCCTTCCATTTCGTATTTCTTTTTACGTTTGGTAATGTCAATACGTTCTTCTGGAGCTATGCCTTCAACCAACATATCTTTACCATATATAAAATTACCACGTGTAAATGCTGTTGGTACAATTCTATCAGTAAGGTAAATTGCATCTTTAGGACAAGCCTCTTCGCACAAACCACAGAAAATACAACGCAACATGTTTATCTCATATTTAGCAGCATATTTTTCTTCGCGGTATAAATGTTCTTCACCTTTTTTACGTTCGGCAGCTACCATACTAATTGCTTCTGCTGGGCATGCAACTGCGCATAAACCACAGGCTGTACAGTTTTCGCGTCCTTGCTCATCACGCTTTAACACGTGTTGGCCACGATAAACAGCGGCTATTTCACGCTTTTCTTCAGGATATTTAACTGTAGCAGGTTTCTTAAAAAGGTGTTTTATAGTTATAGATAAACCACTTAAAACAGCAGGTATATACAACTTTTCAAGCCTTGTTAAGGTTGGTCTAGCTACAGTTTTTGATCTGTTGGTTAATTGCATAATCTTTTATTTTAAAATACCATCAACAATACCGTATGCTAAAGATTCTTCCGCATCCATCCAATAATCACGGTCAAAATCATGCATAACTTTTTCAACTGTTTGGCCGCAGTTTTTTGCTAAAATTTCGGCACTTAGTTTTTTGGTTTTTATAATCTCTAATGCCTGAATTTGTATATCAGAAGATTGTCCTTGAGCACCACCGCTAGGTTGATGAATCATTACCTTAGCATGTGGATAGATATAACGTTTGCCTTTAGTGCCAACAGATAATAATAACGAACCCATTGATGCGGCAAAGCCCATACAAACTGTAGATACAGGTGATGACATTGATTTTATAACATCATACACAGCCATACCCGAAGTTACATAACCTCCAGGAGAGTTTATTATTAAAGTTATTTCTTTACCTGGCTCAAGTGCCTCTAAAAAAAGTAACCTATCTATAACGTGTTTTGCAGAGTCATCATCAACTTGTCCCCATAAAAATATCTTACGTTGTTCAACAAGTTTACTATCTATTATATCGTTTATTTTTAATGTATTTTCCATAGTTTATTTAAAAAAAGTTAACCAAGCACCAGTTGCTAAAACGTTAAGTATTGATAGTGGAATTAAAACCTTCCAACCTAAATTCATTAATTGATCGTAACGGAAACGTGGCAATGTCCAACGTACCCACATAAAGAAAAATATGAAGAA
>JAUCCO010000191.1:0-5044 GCA_034676125.1 Bacteroidia bacterium | reverse complement strand
TTATTACAACCCGTTTTGATTATTATAATCAAAATTTGAGTGTTACTGGTTTTAACTCTGATATTAGAGAGGCCACTGGTTTCAACCTACAATCTATTATAGATACAGGTTTGTATGTTTTCCCAAATACAAAAATGGCAGGTGCTGTATACGGACATGTGAATGGTAATTTCGAATATATATCAGAACCCATCCAAACGGGATACATACACATAACTCGATTAGACTCTATAAAAGGTTCTGTTGCAGGTAAATTTGAGTTTGAACTATATTCAAAAGACTTTAAAGATACGGTACAAATTACTGAAGGCCGCTTTTTTATGAACAAATAAAACCAATAAACAACATGAAACCATTATTTTTACTTATTTGCATAACACTTGGAGTGTTTGGTGCACAAGCCCAATTCGACAGTACTGTAACCATAATTGACAGTACCGATTACCAATTTTCTGAAAAATGGCATCGTTTGTATGAGAACGTACCTACTGACTCTGCCACTATTGGTTATTTTATTGATAAAATGGTTTGCTAAAAAAACACTCGTAAAAACAGCACCAAAATTTAATCTGTGTAAATCTGTGTAAATCTGTGTAACCTGTGAAATCTGTGTTTTCTGTGTATTCTGTGTATTAAAATGGAGGTGCAGTGTATTCATCCTCATCATGACTCATATCGTTAAGTTTGCTGCTGCGTGTAATTGTTCCCATGTTGCTATAACCATTATCATCATTGGTAAAACTTGGTGTATCTAGTCCACTAAAATCATGCTCTTCTAAATCTTTAAACTTAGTAAACTCATGCACAAAACGCAACCTCACCGAATCTAAAGATCCATTACGATGCTTGGCTATATGTAACTCAGCAATACCATGTGTGCTGCTACTGTCTTCAAACTCGCTTATGCCATAATACTCTGGGCGGTAAATAAACATTACCATATCAGCATCCTGCTCAATCGAACCCGATTCACGTAAATCTGATAACATTGGAATAGCGGCAGTACCACGTTTCTCAGAAGCACGACTTAACTGTGCAAGTGCTATTACAGGTACTTCAAGTTCTTTAGCTAATGCTTTTAACGAGCGTGAAATATAACTTACCTCTTGCTCGCGATTACCGTTTTTGTTATTGGCATCATCGCCACGCATCAACTGCAAATAATCAATAATAATCATCTCTACATTGTTTTGCTCTTTAAGTCTGCGGCATTTACTGCGCAACTCAAATACACTTAATGCAGGGGTATCATCAATAAAAATTGGTGCTTCGCTTAATCTAGCAATTTTGGTGTTTAATTGTTCCCACTCGTGTGGGGCAAGTGTACCCTTTTTTAGTTTTTCGCCAGCAATTTCTGCTTCGCCACTTATCATACGTGTAACCAATTGTTTGTTGCTCATCTCAAGCGAGAAAATTGCAATTGCTTTAGGTTCGGCAGTTGATAAAGATGCATTACGTGCGATTGACAAAACCATAGCAGTTTTACCCATACCAGGACGAGCAGCTAAAATCACCAAATCAGATTTTTGGAAACCCGATGTAATTCTATCTAACTTAGTAAACCCTGATGGTATACCTGTTAAGCCACCTTCTTTATCTTTTAATGATTCAATATCACGAATGGTTTCGCGCACAAGAGAATTCATTTGTTTGTAATCACGCTTAATATTTCCTTGCGATACTTCAAATAATTTACGTTCGGCACTGTCTAACAATTCAAAAGCATCAGCACTATCTTCAAACGATTCGCGCTGTATTTCTGTCGAAATTCTGATTAACTCGCGTTGAATAAATTTTTGAGCAATAATACGTGCGTGATATTCGATATTGGCTGCCGAAGCAACACGATTGGTAAGTGAAGTTATAAAATATGCTCCACCAACTAATTCTAATTGTGCTTGTTTGCGTAACTCAGATGTTACCGTTAATATATCAATAGGTTGTGCATTGCTAAACAAGTTTTTTATTACCTGAAATATTTGCTGATGCGCTTCTTTGTAAAAACTTTCTGGCTTTAATATATCCGATACTACCGTGATGGCATTTTTTTCAAGCATTAAAGCACCAAGCACTGCTTCTTCTAAATCAATAGCTTGCGGCTGTAATTTGCCTGTTTCTAATAATTGGGCAACATCATTCTTTTTGGTAATCGGTTTTTTTCTAATCTCAGCCATGGTAATTTTAATACAACAATTTTGTGTTGTGTAGCTACCAAATGTACTTTAAGTTGGCATATTTTTTTTATCAAAAATGTTATACACAACACTGTAATTTATGTGTACATTGTGTGGATAGTGATGGCGCATGTTTGGTAATGTGTTGATGGTAAATTGTATTTTATTAACAAGCCATGTATTTGCAATAGTGCTTAATAATGCTTAATTACCTCATTACGTGCAATTGCGTTTATTCCTGATTTATATGGCTATTATTATTTCTTAACAATTATTATTTGAAAAATTACCCCTTATTATTTTGCAAGCATAAACCTATAAAAGCTATATTTTGCAGGGTACAACATGTGTTTTAAGGGTAACAATTATTTAACCTTTTGTGTTTGTTTGGTGCTGAGCACATTAGGCTTATCCAATTTGATAAGGCATGTATTTAAGCAATTTTTTAAGGTAAAAAGTTTAAAAAATTGCATATTTGCACGTAGTACATATTAAATACATGCATATTAAGTTATTACTCGTAATAATACTTGGCGCTTTTACCACACAGGCTCAAGTTCAATTTTCACAAAAAACTACCGATGTAGGTCGTATTAAACTTACCTTAAGTAATGCTGGTACTGTTGGCAGACCCGCAGTAAGAAGCAATACACAAGGGCCTTCTAGCATGGCTTACCCGCAAAAAGGTAACGAGCATTTATTCGAATCAGGAATTTGGATTGGCGCTAGGGTTGATGGTCAACCTTTGGTTTCTACCAGTGCTTCTGATG
This sequence comes from Bacteroidia bacterium, assembly GCA_034676125.1. Taxonomy (GTDB): domain Bacteria; phylum Bacteroidota; class Bacteroidia; order UKL13-3; family UKL13-3; genus UBA6183. The sequence goes on along the minus strand of JAUCCO010000191.1, from coordinate 2,100 downwards.
CTTCAAGTGGTTATAGTACAGGTGGTGCAGGTTTTGAGTTTACCCCAACTAGTGAAATTCAAGAAAGATCTACACTTACTTCAAGTTCAAAATATACTTCTTCGGCAGTTTCGCATCAAGATTTTGTTTTAGATTTTACCGACAGATATACCGTAGTACCCGGAACATCAACCCCAATTGGTTCGCATACAATGCCTTTGCAAGCAAATGTTAAACTCGAAACCTATTCGTGGAACTATTCGTTTGCCGATTTTTTTGTGATATGCAACTATAAAATAACCAACAATAGTACTAAGCGTTGGGATAGTGTTTATGTAGGGCAGTGGAGCGATTTGGTGGTGCGTAATGTTAATGTAACCCGCCAAACTGGTACAAACTTTTTTAACAAAGGGCGAAATGGTATCGACCATAAATATAAATCGGTGTATGCTTGGCTTAGTGATGTGAGTGCAGATGATTTAGATGAAATACGATCGTATGGAGCTATTCAATTTTTAGGGATTGAATACCGAGGAATGTTTTTTAACCCAGAAAAACCTGATACTTTTTTACAACGGGGATGGCCTAAGCCACAAGTAAACTTTAACTTTTGGAATTTCAATTCAACATTTCCTCAATTTACAGCACCAGTTGGCGAAGATGGCAGATACAGCCGGATGACAACTAGTGTTGATACTACACAGTTTTTTCAATCTGCCATTGGGCCTTTTGTAGGTACTCCAAATAACTGGATTCAATTGCTTACTGCTGGTCCGTTAATTAGTATTGAGCCCGGAGAGAGTTTTAATTATGTGGTAGCTTTTGTGTGTGCTGCTAAAAAAGATGATGGCTCGTTACCAGTAAATAATGGAACTGTTTCAACTCCCGAAACTAGGGCTGAGTTAACAAATCATTTTGCCCGTGCTCGTGCAACTTATGTTGGCGAAGACGTGAATGAAGATGGAAAATATCGCACAGAGAATGATGCAAATGGCAACGGAAAAATTGATAGGTATGTTTTACCAGAACCTCCTCATACCCCAAAAACAAAAATTATAAGTAGTAACAATAAAATAGAAATTTATTGGGATAAAACTTCGGTAGAATCTATTGATCCAATTTCGCGTAAAAAAGATTTTGAAGGATTTAGGTTGTATAAAACAAATCCGGGTGATGATTTAAAAGGGGGTTTGATTGACCAAAGAAATTTAGTAGCCCAATGGGATAGTGCCGGAAATAACATTGGCTATAACAATGGATTTAGTGCAATAACACTTAATCAGCCAGTTTTTTTAGAAGGAGATACCACACCATACCACTACAAATACGTTATTGATAATTTGCAAAACGGTTGGCAATATTTATTTATTTTAACTGCTTTTGATAAGGGTGATGAAGCCTTAAACTTGGCCTCATTAGAATCCTCATTTACCGAAAATGCATTTAGTGTTTATTCGGGCAGTGTGGCAAATGCTATTAATGAAGATGGCGAAAATAGGGTAGGCGTTTACCCAAATCCTTATCAAACAACTGCCGCTTGGGATGGTGCAAACTCACGAAGTAAAAAAATATATTTCACCAACTTGCCATCAACATGTACCATTAGCATTTATACCAGTAGTGGCGATTTAGTGGCCAATTTACGCCACGATGCAAGCACATACCAAGGGGAGGATATACAATGGTTTGAACGGTACGGACAAACGGGTAAAAAAGTATTTAGCGGAGGTGAGCATGCTTGGGATATTTTATCAAATAGCAAAGGTGCTATTAGTACAGGAGTATATTTGTTTACCGTAAAAGATGAAAAAACTGGCAATATTGATATAGGGAAATTTGCCATTATAAAATAAAAATAACTTTAAAAGTATATTATGAAAAAACAATTACTTGCGTTAACACTGTTGGCAACGGCAGTTTCGCTAAATGCACAAAACCCGTATCCAATTATACCAATTGATACGGTACAGTTTGTAAACGACACCAAATTAATGGCAGTGCCCGCTAATGATGTGCCAGATTACATTAACCCGAATATGCAAAATGGCACGTACGCAGATACCGTTCGTTTTGATGGTGTGGTGGTAACAAGCCCTAAAACTTATGGTTTATCAACTAACC
>JAUCCO010000190.1:0-5059 GCA_034676125.1 Bacteroidia bacterium | reverse complement strand
AGAAGCAATACAAGCGGCACCCATATTGCCCATAGAACCTTTATGATTTACTGATGGCGAGCCTTTCTTTATGGTATCAATAATATTATCGGCCACAAGCTTTGCTGTAATACCCGAAGGCATTCCGGTTCGAGGCGGTGCTGGGAATATTTCAGTACCATTTGTGCTTTTTCTAGGTTTAGAAATAGAATGAGGTGGCGCAAATGCAATACCAGGAGCAAAAATATTTGCATAACTAGGGTTTTGATATGTTTCTGGCCAATCTTGCACCGACCAATTTTCGTATGGTTTTGGACTATAATCGGCATCAACAATCATAAATCCTTTAAACAATTTTTCGGTAATATCATCATTGGTTTTGTTATAGGCTTTAAAGCCATGGCCCGAAAATGCAGGTATCAACATCGCAAAATCAAACAACTCCGTTTTATATTCGCCTTCAAGGTTTTCATACCAAACTTTGCCTTCTTCAATTTTATTTACACCAGCACCTAAAATCCAATTTATTCCCCTATCAGCAAAAACCATTTCCACCATTTGGCTTGATGTCATTGTTTTATTGCCATACAAAAGCAACATCCCATCCATTCCAAAATCACCCAGACTATACTCGTTAGATATCCAAGTTAAGGCCACCTTATCTCTTACACCATGACGAACCAATTCACTTTCTACATTAAGAATATATTCGAAGGCTGCACCTTGACAAGTAGCTTTAGGATGACCAGTGCCAATAAGTATTTTTGTACTTTGCCCGGTTAATTTTATATTGTCAATCAGTTTTTTCAATCCATCCCAAGCATGTTCGGCATGGTCGTAAGTGCATACCGAATGTACTTTATTAGTGCCAGGCTGCATTCCTTCTGTTAGGTTAAAAGCTAATTTAGGACCAGTTGCATTAATCAAAAAATCGTAAGTAACTTTTTCTTGTGTTTGTTTCTTATCACCAAAAACATACTCTACCAAAACGTAAGGTTTGGGTTCTGTTTGATCACCTTCGGGATAAAACGAAACCACCTTAGCTTGCTTGTAACCAATACCTTTACGTTTGTACAAAGGCGCTAACGGAAAAATAATACTTTTAGCTTTCATTCGGCCAGTACCTACCCAAATATTAGATGGCACCCATTGATAATTACTATTAGGTGATACCACTAATACTTCATGTTCTTTGGATAATTTTCTTCTGAGGTGAGCAGCTGCAGTATGTCCTGCAATGCCTGCACCTAATATTACTATTTTAGCCATACTAATTTTGTATTAATTGGTTGTAATAAATATTGTTTTAAAATGATTGAACAACTAAATTATTTTACAAGTTAAATTAACCTTAGTTTTTATTGAATTAGAAATTAAACAAGCCTCTTCCGATTTATGCAAGATTCGTTCTGCCCTTTCGGCTTTGCTTACATCACTAATTTTAAGTGTGGCATTAAGGTTAATTTCTGTCATTAAAAACTTGCCTTCTACTTTATCTAAAATACCTTCGGCATTGCAATCAAAATTTTCGAAATCTAATTTTGAGTATTCGGCAATTGCTAAAAAAGTGGTCATAAAACAACTTAACACAGCAGCAGTAAATAAATGCTCGGGCGACCAAATTCCAGGAACACCTTTGTCAAATTCTGGTGGTGTGGCAACATCAATTTTTGTAGTTAATACATCAGATGAAATAATGCCTTGTCTTCCTGCTTTCCAATTTAATGCAACTTGATAACTATGCTTATCCATAATAATAATTTTTAAATATTGTTTAAAACCTCATTTAATTTTTCTTGAACCTCATTAGCCGCTTGTGCTAGCATTTCATTTCCAACCGCACTCATGGCAATTGCGGGTGCTATCATAGCCACTTCTACATCTCCATTCCCCAATTCTCTGATGGTAACATTGCAAGGCAGCATGGTGGCAATAGTTGGTTCAATGCTCAACACTTTATCAGCATAAACAGGATTACACGCTCCTAAAATTACATGAGGTAAATAATCTTTATCTAGCTTTTTTTTCATGGTTGCTTGCAAATCAATTTCGGTAAGCACACCAAAACCTTGTTTCTTTAATTCGTCTTCTACCTTTGGTCTAATAGCAGCTACTGTAGTTCCAGCTATTGTTTTTGAGTTATAATATTTCATCCTTTTATCGTTTTATTTCTTATTCATTTCAACAACAAATATTCCTCTTATGTCATTATCTACATAACCAATTGCTTGATCAGTTGGATATAACTTTTTGATTTTTTTGAGTGTTGCAGTATTAATATCTTTATCTGGTACACCATGGCATTGCATACACATTTGGTTGGTGATGATTGGATAATAGCCTACCATTTTTCCATCAATTTCGGCAACTATTGGCGGCTGTTGTTCACCATTTGCTTTGGCATCCTTCCATTTTTGTATGTAGGCAAACTCTGCTTCATTAGCAGTGTTACTTGCATTTCTGGGCTTGTCGCTAACACGTTTTATTTTTGCATCTAACACAACCGACATGCTATCGGTAATAGGAATTGCTTTTATATTACAAAACTCAACAGCTCCTGCTGAGCCCTTTTCTCCTATTGCATTAGTTAAATGTTTTCCTAAAATAGATTTAGTTTGTATAGCTAAATCTTTACCAACTGCTAAGTAGTTAATTTCTGCTACTTCAATAGCTTCTTCAAGCTTTGGTGTTTCCTTATTTGCTTGGGTTGAAGGTTGTTTATCTGCGCAGCTACTTAACAGCATGCTAGTACTTAATATCGTAGCTAAAATAATTGAAGTGTTTTTCATTTAAAATAAGTATTAAAGGTTATAAAAGATGTTTTAATTTTTAGAAAATTATCAGTGAATTCTTGGGCTGATTTGCTTGCGCTAAATGCTTCCGACAAATCAATAAAGGGCAATAACCATTTATGCAACTCATCGTGTGCTTGGCCTGTCATGGTGCAGTTTGAAGTTAGTAATTCAATATTATTTTCTATTTTTTTAGCAAGTACTGAAAAGTCGTTTAGTGATTTTGCTTCAAATGCATTTACATCATTATCCATGTTTTTAACATGAACCATCATTTCTTCATCCACAATCCATTTTTCACCTTCGTTTAATACAATTGGTCCATCATTGTGGTGATGTTCCTCTTCTGCAATAGTAGTAACTTGTGCTGTTGAATCATTGTTGGCTGAATTGCCACAGCTATAAATAAACACGCTAATTAAAGCAAGTAAAATGGTTGATTTAAACTTCATCATTATGTATTTTTTTATTAATGGTAAAATGTGCAACGGTTGCAAAAAACAAAGTCAAACTAATTCTAAAAATCATCGCATAAATGGTTTTTGTTTCATAAATACCACCAGTAGCAATATGTATAAACAAACCAATAAGCGCTAATACCAATATAAGCACAGATAATAACAATGCTTTGGCTGTCCATTTTTTGTATTTAATAAAACCATAAGCAGCAAACAAATAAATAATACTGCTAAAAAAATTAGACCAAACTACAAACAAAACATAATTGCCCTCTTTGGCTCTAATATCAAATAAATCAAGAAAAATAGCTGTGCTCAAAAACAAAGTAAGCAAGCCAAATCCTGACAATATAATGGCCGATATTTTAGTGATGTACTTTTTCATTTTTCTAACATTTTTAAAATTCCAGTTAATACACTTTTACCATCATTAACTAGGTTTGATTTATTACCTGATAGTTTCCATTTTAAAACCACCATGCGCATACTTCCCATTATTATGGTAGTGATTGCATCTTTACCAAGCAGTTTTGCATATACACCATTATTTTGACCAGCACTAACAATTGAACCAATGTTTGTTTGCATCAATGCCATCATTTCCGAAACCTTATCCAATAACTCTTTATTGAACTGAAAAATACCTTCTGAAAAAATAACACTAACTATGGCAGGTTTTTTAACAAAAGTATTAAGTTGAGAAGTAAAAATTAACCTTAACTGCTCAGAAGGATGCTGCTCTTTATCACCTAACATTTTAGCAATTCTATCATTCATTTCTAAGATAAAATAGGTTAACAAGCCCAATAAAATTTCATTTTTACTTTTAAAGTGTCGATACAATGCCGCCTCCGATAAATTTAAATCGGCAGCAAGATTTTTTATGGTTAACTCTTGTATACCACATTTATCAATACGAAGCGTTGCTGCTTCCATTATTTCAATTTGTCTGTCTGTAAATTCTTTATTTTCCATTTTGTAAGTTTAAATTCATAAACGAAAATCCTAACCAAATTACTGATGCTGTCATTGCCATAGCACCAATTAAAACTAATGCAGGAGGCAATCCTAAATATACTTCTGCTAAAATACCAATTGGCATTAATAAACCTGCTAAAGCCAAACCCGATATTGCTTTTATATTTTTAAGGTGGTGTTTAAATTGAATTAATAAATACCCAATTACAATATTTAAAAACGCAAATAAATTACCATGTACATGAGCCAAACGGCTTTCAAAATGTTTGCCGTTACTGTAGGATGCTGCCCACTCTTTTGCATCTGGTGCAAAATCTCTAAGGTAAATAAGTAAAAACCCATAAGCCATAAAAAGCCCCATAACTAAAAAGCCAATTGCGATGTTATTTTTTCCTTGCATGATACTATTTCATTTATGTAAGTAAGTATTCACTTACAAAGGTAAGACAATAACTTAAAAAGCAAACATAAATTTATATTGATTTAATTATCAAGCAATAAATCGAATGTGTTGTGCTGCATAAATAATTACAATTGGTGTATCAAGGTGGCAGAAAGTTTATTTTCAATTTTAAGTTATAGCCGCTTCGAGTGATTGCTGAAATGGCTTTTGCGTTGGGGCAATTGTATCGAGAAGTGGTTAAGCGGAGTAAAAGTGGAATGTAAAAATTAAACAACCAACTCCTACTCTCGATACAAGCACCATTACCAGGCCAACCCAAGGCTTACTCGAGCAGGCTGTATTTTCAATTTTAAGTTATAGCCGCTTCGAGTGATTGCTGAAATGGCTTTTGCGTTGGGGCAATTGTATCGAGAAGTGGTTAAGCGGAGTAAAAGTGGAATGTAAAAATT
>JAUCCO010000189.1:0-5145 GCA_034676125.1 Bacteroidia bacterium | reverse complement strand
AATGGTGGTAATTTTTATGTTGAGTTTTTTTAAAGTATCAACCAAATGCACATTATTAATTACCGAAGTTTGATTTACAACTAGCCCAACTCGCTTTCCTTTAAGCGCAGGTAGGTAGTTTTTAATTTGTTCGGCACCTGTAACAATTTGTGCTGTAACAGTATAAATGCTAAAAACGAAGATTGCTGCTATAAATAAACCTATCTTCTTATATTCGAACCCTATCATTTAATTTAATTACGTATTGAATTTTCCATTTTTCATCGCAAAACGCCTTATGAGTTCAAAAGGCAGCACACGCAGTAGTTTAATTGTAAACATTGCCATTGCTGCTGTTGCCATAAGTGTAGCGGTGATGCTTATTTCTGTAGCTGTTGTTAAGGGCTACAAGTTGCAAATAACAAACAAAATTACCGGATTCAGTAACCATATTCAAATAAGTAGGCTTGATTTTAACAATTCGTTCGAAACCAATCCCATATATAAAGATTCTGTAACCGAAAAAACCATCAAGTCTGATTCGAGAGTTGCTTTTGTACAACCATATGCAACTAAGGCTGGCATTATAAAAACCAGTGATGAGTTTGAAGGAATTGTTTTAAAAGGAATTGATAAATCGTATAATTGGGATTTTATAAATAAGTGCTTAACCGAAGGCGAAACATTTATACCTAATGATACGCAATCGTTAAATCAAATTGTAATATCAATGAGTACTGCTCAAAAACTGAAGTTAAAGTTGGGGCAAGGAATAGTTATTTATTTTGTACAAGATGATGGAGGAGTACCTAGGGCGCGCAAGTTTACCATTAGCGGAATTTACAATACTGGTTTTGCCGATTTGGATGCACTTTATGGAATAATTGATATAAAACACATACAGCGTTTAAATAAATGGGAAAACCAACAAATTACTGGTTACGAAATTAAGCTTAAAAACTATGCAGATTTAATTCCGTTTGCTAATGATTTATTGCCCCAAATACCCATGCATTTACAAGTAAAAACCATTGTAGATATATACCCACAATTGTTTGATTGGCTTGGTTTGCTTGATTTAAATGTCTTGGTAATAATAGTATTAATGGTAATAGTAGCTTGTATTAATATGAGTACTGCTTTGCTTATTTTAATAGTAGAAAGAAGCAATATGATTGGGATGTTAAAAGCAATGGGAGCAGCCAATAAGCAAGTGCAAAGGGTGTTTGTTTTTATTGCAGCAAATTTAATTACCAAAGGATTATTAATTGGTAATGCAGTTGGTTTATTAATATGTGTTACCCAATATTATTTTGGTTGGATAAAGCTTGATGCTGATTCGTATTTTTTAAATGAAGTACCTATATATTTATCAATAGCCGATGTGCTTTGGATAAATGCTGGAGCATTTGTGTTATGCTTAATTATTATGCTTTTACCAGCGCAATTTGTAAGTAAAATTACACCAGTAAAAGCAATCAAGTTTCAATAAAATTTCTTAGTATCTTATTAATTTAAAGTAAGTGGTTTTTCCTTTGTAGGTAATGTGTGCAAGGTAAATTCCTGTGTTAAAATTTGCAGGATTTAGACTAACTAAATCAGTTTTGTTTTGGTTTAAAACACTACGGCCATTTGCATCAAATATTTGTACATTAAATGTACCAGCTTGTTTAAGTTTAATCGTAGCTAAATCTGTTCCATTTGCAAATGCAAGTGTATTAGCAATAATAAAGTTGTTTTCTAATAAATACTCTTTTGTATTGGTGTAAAAATCACCAAAGTTTCGTGCCACAAACTCCTCTGCAAGCACCCATCTGTATAAACCATTATTTAAAATACTATCAGCATCATACATTAATTGCGCAGCCTGCGGCATGGTGCTGTTTGGTGCTAACTGAGGAATGATGCTTAGCATTAATTTTATGGTATAATCTTCACCTAATTTTTCACTTAAAGTATTCATCGAACTGCTCCAAATTTCGCTGTCGCTGTAAAAATCGCCAACTTTATTTAGGTATGTTTTTGTTGATGAACCATTTCTTCCATTCCAATATTCATTGTTGCCATCCCAGCTAAAAATGTTTCTCCATCTAAATGGATTTATTCTTTTTGAGTAAGCACAACTCATTACATCACACATGGCCTCTTCTATAGCCCTTCTTTCTGTGCCTATGGTATTATCACTATTTAAACTATGCGCTATTGCATGGGTATATTCGTGTACAATAACGTCTGCATCTTCAGCATCGGGCACACCGCCCAATCCAAAGTTTAATGAGGTATCGGGTTCGTAGCTAAAAAAACTTTGATCGGCATTTCCACTATGTGCATCTACTTTTAGTTGGTAGTTTACTAAATTATTAAAACCTAAACTTTGTATATAAGCTTGTACTTGCGAAATGTGGTATAATGCCATTACCTCTTTAAAACCTAGTTGTTTGCGTGTAAATTCAAATGTGTCATTAAGTGAAGTTGCAGGTGCAGAGTTTGGAAATTTTAAATCTGTAATTGCTGCATATTTATTGGCTAAAACAAATCTGCCGCTATCATATCTTGCAGGAATTGTAACCCACTGGCGTTGCTTGTTAAGCAATACATAATCACTATCGTTAAAGTTTTTATAAGTTCCGTTTTGCCCATAAATTACACCAGCGGTAGTAAGTGGGTCGGGGTTAAATACCATTGCCTTGATGGTTGTGTCGGTGTAAAATTTTCTTGTTTCGGTTTGATATAAAATAGTTCCATCAGCTTGTTTTAAAATGAAATTATAACCTTGTTTTTGTGCAGTTGCTGCTGCTAAATTATCATCACTAACTACCCAATAACTATTAGTGCCAACAGGAGTTTGTTGTACGTTTAATTTAGCTACATCTACCAAAGTGCTAAAGTTGTTTAGTGTTTGTCCTTTTTTGTTGGTGTTTACTTTTAAATATGCGCCATAAATAGCAAAACCATTATGCATTTGTTGATATAGGTAGTGTTTGCCAATATTACTTTCGCTATAATTGGTTAATACTAAATTTGAGTTTGAGTTGTTTGCATTTAGCGCGCTAATGTTTTTGTTGTTATCAGTTGGTAAGGCATCAATACTAATGCTAGTTGGGACTTGATTTTGTAGACGCGTTGATGCGCTGTGTTGTGCCATTGCGGCATTTAACGTTAGGCAAAAAACACTGCTTATTATACTTAGTTTCTTCATTGTTCTGATATAAATTTTATTTCGAATAACCTTTTTTCTTGTAGGTTTTCGGTAAGTTCTGTTGCTTTCGATTTTCTAACTTCAAAGATACTACTAAAGGTACTTTGGTTGTACTGATGACTTACTATTTTCGCACCAAAAAGTTTATAGGCTTTGTAAAGTTCGTTTTCGTGCTCGTAATGTCCAGTTACTAAATAATGTTCTGTTATTATTTTTTCTACTATGGTAGCCGCTTTTAAAGCTTCGTTTGCAGCCTCACCATAAGCTTGTATCAAGCCCGGTACTCCTAATAGTTTTCCACCAAAATAGCGAACCACTATTACTAAAGTATTGGTTACATCATTACTTAATATGGCTCTTAAAATTGGTTTACCAGCAGTGTTGTTCGGTTCTCTATCATCATTACTTTTTTGTATTTGTTTTGATGGTGTTAAAATATACGCATAACAATGATGAGCTGCATTGTAATGTTCTTTTTTTACTTCGTTTAAAATAGTTTTTACTTCCTCTTCGGTGGTAACTTCAAATGCCAGTGCAATAAATTTACTGCCCTTGTCTTTAAACTCACCTTGGCTTTTGTTTACAATGGTTTTATAGGTATCTGCAAATAACATATTAGCTAAACGATAAAAGTAAAATAGATACAATAGCAATTATAAAACCGGCCCAATTTATTTTGCTTAAGTGTTCTTTAAAAATTAATAAACCCACCAGTGCTGTGGCTAAAACTATTCCTATGTTATTAATGGGTAATGCTAATGACGCCTCGTTAAATGCGCCTAGAGTTTTTAATAAAAAATACATGCAAAAATAGTTTGGTATGCCAAGTGCAACTCCCCATAAAGTAGATTTAAAGTTTAACTGCTGTTTATTATTTATTGCTTGATAAACCAATACAATTCCACCTAAAACAAATGCGGTTAAAAAAGCAAAACTTAAAATATGGTTGGTATCAAACGGTGGGATAAACTTTTTGTTTACAAGGTTTAAAATGGTGTCAATTAACCCGCTTCCTAAAAAAACATACACTGGAAAATACCACAACCCATTTTGACTTTTATTATGGTTGGTTTTACTAATAAAAAATACCGCTGTTAACGATAATAATATGCCTATTAACTTAACAATACCCAAAGTTTCGTTTTGAAAAAATACAGCTATCAAAACAGGAATAGCTACAGATAATTTTGCAGCAACCATGCTTACTGAAAGTCCAAATTTTTGTGCAGTTTTACCAATACTATAAAACACACTTATAAATAAAAATCCAATTAAAAGCGTGTAGCCAAACCATTCTTCAACCCAAAAATTAGTAGTAATTCCAGGAGTATCTGCCATCAGGTTTCCCATTACAGCACAAGTAAAATAATTTATTACTATGGCTTGTAAAGTGTTTACCTTATAAATGTCAAACAGTTTAAAATAGCTTACTACAATTACAGAGGTAATAATGCTGAGTATTAAATAAATCATAGGGGTTTTAGTATACTAATGCTGTTTAGGTTTGATGCAAATTTATGGGTTAAGTTACCAGTGATGGCAGGCGCTTTCACTCCATTGTTTAATTGCTTTGGAGATGTTAAAATTTGGGCTTCATCCCAATTGTTGTTTTCAATAAAAGTTTCAATAAGTTGTGTGCCTCCTTCTATAATTACAGATTGAATATTTTGTAGGTACAATGCATTTAAAATTTGTGGCACCAACGGTAAGTTTTTATCTATTGGTAAATACGTAATGTTTTGGGTTGATGGGTTTAAGTTTTGGGTGTAATTAAAAATTATAGTGGGTTGTGTTCCATCAAAAATATGTATGCTTTTAGGGAGTCTATTCTTTAAATCAATCGTAATTCTTATAGGATTTGGGCCATGCCATGCACGTGCATTAAGTTTTGGATTATCGGTTATAATGGTATTTGTTCCAACCATTATTGCAGTTTCGTAAGTGCGCCATAAGTGGGTAATTTTTTG
>JAUCCO010000188.1:0-5219 GCA_034676125.1 Bacteroidia bacterium | reverse complement strand
AACTAAATCAAGTAGTTCGATTTTTCAAATCTTCTATTGATTAATTTGGGTTAAAGTTATATTTGCTGCTTAACTCAACAATACGTTATGTCATTTGCCACAATTGGTTTAAACAGGGATTTACTTTTTGCATTACAAAAACAGTTTTATACAGAAGCTACTCCAATCCAGTCAGAAGCAATTCCATTAGTTTTAGCAGGTAAAGATGTGTTAGGCATAGCGCAAACAGGTACAGGTAAAACGGCAAGTTTTGTTTTGCCTACGTTACAATTACTTCAAACCAAACCTTTTTCAAAAAACAGGCATATTAATACTTTAGTGTTAGTGCCAACTCGCGAATTAGCCATTCAGGTAGAGAAAGTTTACAAACAATTTAGTGATGCTTTAGAGCAACGAATAAAAGTATTTGCGGTATACGGTGGTGTGTCCATCAACCCACAAATGATGGATATGAATGGGGTAGAAGTACTGGTAGCAACGCCCGGTAGGTTATTAGAACTGGTTGAAAAAAAATCGGTTTTTTTGAGTGATGTTGATGTGTTGGTAATTGATGAAGCCGATAAGTTATTAAATTTAGGCTTTAAAGACGAAATGGAAAAGGTAATTAGTTTGTTGCCTAAAAAACGTCAAAACTTATTGTTTTCTGCCACCTTAAGTAACGATTTAGATGGCATGTCGAACCTCATATTAAATAATCCTGTTGTTGTAAAAATTGAAGCGGTTGAGCAAAATATTGATTTAATAAATCAAGAGGCCTATAAAGTAACCGAAGATAAAAAGGGGCCATTACTTAGGTATTTAATCAAACAAAAAAATATGCTGCAAGTGTTGGTTTTTACTTCATCAGTGCATAAAGCAGATACCGTAACCGATAAGTTAAATGCGCATGGAATTAAAGCAATGGCTATGCACAGTAAAAAAAGCCAAGGTGCAAGGGTTAGCGCATTAAGTAAATTTAAAAACAACGAAATTACTGTTTTAGTTGCAACAGATATTATGTCGCGCGGAATTGATATTCCATTTTTACCTTATGTTATAAATTATGAATTGCCTCGCTCGCCTAAAGATTTTGTTCACCGCATTGGTCGCACGGGTAGGGCAGATAATCCTGGTGCTGCAATAAGTTTATTAACTTTTGACGATTTGCATCATTTTAATGTAATACAAAAGAAAATAAAAAAGCGGGTTGAAATTATTGATACGGAAAGTTATAAGCTTTTCTAAAAAAAACAATGGCCGATTGAATGAACAATCAGCCACTATTTAAAACCTATTAAAATAGGTTTATGTTATTTATTACCACAATTAATAAACCTCTTTAATATTAACGCCAACCACCACCTATAGCTTTATAGATGCCAATTTTTGCGTCAAGTTGTTTCTTTTTAATTTCTATTAAATCAATCTTCGCTTCTAAAGCTTCATGTTGTGTAAATAGCACTTCAGAGTAATCTGCCCGTGCTGAGTTAAACAAGCTATTTGATATGTCAACCGAATTAACTAAAATTTCTACCTCACTATTTTTGGTATCAAAACTTTTAACAGAATTGTCAATTTTTGCCAAATGATTTAACACTTCAATGTGTGCATTTAAAATAGTTTGTTCGTATTTATAAACAGCCTGAATTTGTTTTGCATTAGCATTTAAATAAACTGCTTTTATTGCATTTCTATTGACAAGGGGTGCAACTAAATCTCCTGCTAAATTGTATAACATAGATTCTGGTTTAAATAAAAGTGAAGGGTTGTAAGCATTAAATCCAACCCCTGCAGTAATGCGAAATGAAGGATAAAAACTAGTTCTAGCAACTTTAACATCAAGCTTTGCAGCCATTAATTCTAATTCTGCTTGCCTAATATCAGGCCTGTTTTGTAATAACTGCGATGGAATGCCGGCAGAAACATTGGTAATAGGAATATTAATATAGCTACTTGCATCACGCTTAATTGATTTAGGAAATTTACCCGTTAAAAAACCAAGTTTATTTTCTTTCTCAGTTATTTTTTGCAAAATATCATATTGCAAATTTTTGGTATTTAACAATTGTGCTTCAAACCTATTTACTGCAAGCTGCGTAACCTTGGCTGCTTCTTTTTGTTGTTTAACTACGTGCAATGCATTGGTTTGAATGGTTATGTTTTTTTGAACAATTTCCATTAAATTATCTAATGCCAATAAATCAAAATAAGTGTCGGCAATTTCGGCAACAAGGTTTGTTACCATAAAGTTTTTTCCCTCTATACTTGAAAGGTATTTATTAACTGCCGATTTTTTTGCATTGCGTAATTTTTTCCAAACATCTAATTCCCAGCTTGCATTTACGCCTAACATGTAATCGTTTAATGGCTCTGGGAAACGTGTATTGTCTTTAACATCCAAGTGTTCTTCAACAGCACCATTTCGTGTATATCGCCCTGGTTTTTCTATTCCTGCACCACCTGCAAAGTTTAAAAACGGAAGGTATTCACCTTTGCGAGCCCTAACCTCATTTTTACTAATGGCAATTTCTTGCTTTATAATATTTAACTCTTGATTAAATTCAAGTGCAGTATCAATTAAGGCATTTAATGTATTATCATTAAAGTATGTGCGCCAGTTTATATTAGCAGAATTGGCTGTATCACTATTGCCATTAAAGCTAGTTGGGGTATTTTTATTTTCATTTTTTACCATTTGGTTTGGAGTTTTGCAACCCCAAACAGACAGTAATAATATAGCCCCGTATAATTTTAAAATATGTTTATTTTTCATTCGATTTTTTATTGCGGTTTGCTACTTTTAATAAAAGGCTTAGGTGTTTTATTTTTTTAAGAATGGTAGCCTTGCTAGTGTTGGATACAAAGTCTTCGCTAAGTGGTGTTAAGTCTTCGTCTTTTATTAATTTTCTACCTTCGGCTAATTTGCCAAAAATATAATATAAACCCGGAACTATTATTACACCAAATAGGGTTCCAAATAACATTCCTCCAAGTGCCGATGAACCTATCGTTCTATTACCTACGGCACCAGGCCCAACTGCTCTAACCAATGGCAATAAACCCGCTATAAATGCAAACGAAGTCATTAATATTGGCCTAAAACGAGCCCTTGCACCTTCAATTGCTGCATCAAGAACTGTTGCTCCTTGATGGTGTTTTTGAACAGCAAACTCTACAATCAAAATTGCATTTTTACCCAACAAACCAACTAGCATAATCAAACCCATTTGGGCGTAAATATCATTGGCCAATCCCATCATTTTTAACAGCATAAACGAACCAAAAATTCCTGGAGGTAATGATAATAAAACAGCTAATGGAATTATAAAACTTTCGTATTGTGCAGCTAGTACTAAATAAACAAATACCAACACTACTAAAAATATGTACAAAGCTTCATTTCCACGTGCAGCTTCATCATACGATAAACCTTCCCAAGCAATATCATAGCCATGTGGCAAAGTTTCTTTAGCTACTTCACGTATTGCATTTATGGCATCACCACTAGTATATCCTGTAGCTGGCACACCTTTAATACTTGCAGAAGTATATAAATTAAAACGGGTAATTTCATTTGGCCCTTGCGTTTTTTTCATGGTCATAAATGCCGAATATGGAACCATTTCATCTTTGTTATTTTTAATAAACAAATTCAACACATCACTTGGTAATTTTCTATACTCGGGCCCCGCTTGTGTGTATACTTTAAAAAAGGTATTAAATCTAACAAAACCTTGCTCATAAGTACTACCAATTAATATGTTTAGGTTCTCCATAGCTTTACCTATAGATACACCTTTTTGCATAGCCAATTCGTTGTCGATAATCAGCTCGTATTGAGGATAATTTGCTGCAAAAAATGTAAACAATCCGGTTAGCTCTTTTCGTTTTTTTAGCGCAATCATAAACTCCTTGTTCACTTTGTCAAACTCTTGGTAGTCTACGGTATTATGCTTGTCGAGCATACGTAATGAAAATCCATCAGAAGAGCCATAACCTGGTACCGCTGGAGGTTCAAAATATTCTACAACCGCTCCAATATCTTTGGTTTTTTCTTCAAGCTCTTCAATAATTTGCTTTACATTATTTTTTCTGTCTTCCCAGTTTTTTAAGTTTATAATACATGTTCCTGCATTAGATCCCCTACCTTCAGTTAAAATTTCATATCCAGCTAATGATGAAACTGATTGTACACCTTCAATGCCTTGTGCTATTTTTTGAAGGTCGCGAGATATTTCATTTGTTCTTTCAAGTGTAGCGCCAGGAGGTGTTTGTATAATTGCGTATATCATACCTTGGTCTTCATTTGGAATAAAACCTGCCGGTAATTTTTCGTTTACACCCACAATTGCAAATGCAAAAATAATTAGCACACCATAGGTAACTACCCTTCGGTTTACTATTATTCTTAATAAATTGGTATACTTTCCAGTAAGCTTATCAAACCGTTTATTAAACCAATCTAAAAACATATTTACCGGTGTTTTTTTTCTTGGTTTACCATGATTATTTTTTAGATAATACAATAGCACTTGCCATGGTAATAGCAAACTGTCTGTAAAAAATACCTACTGGACCCGACATAAACGAAACAGGAATAAACACCGCTGTCATTACTAAAGTAATAGCTATAATAGCACCACTAATTTCACCTAAAATACTTTTAACTGCATTAAATGGCGAGAGGTGCTCTTTCTCCATTTTTTCGTGTACTGCTTCTACCACAACTATCGCATCATCTACCACAATACCTATAGCAAGTACAAGTGCAAATAAAGTTACTAAATTAATGGTTAACCCAAACATTTGTAAAAACACAAATGCCCCTATTAATGATACAGGAACTGCTATAATTGGAATTAATGTAGAACGCCAATCTCCTAAGAAAATAAACACAACTAAAGCTACTAAAATAAATGCTTCTAGTAAGGTGTGTAACACTTTATCAATTGATGCATCAACAAATTTAGATACGTCATAATTGATTTCGTAATTCATGCCAGGTGGGAAATCCTTTTTTAGTAATTCAAGTTTTACTTTTACTTGATCAATTACTTTGCTGGCATTACTACCAAAGTTTTGTTTTAGTACTATTGATGCAGCCGGGTTTCCGTCTTTGTTCGAATAAATATCAAAAAATTCACTACCTAATTCAACTTCAGCTATATCTTTAAGTTTTAAAATCTCACCATTTGGATTAGCTTTTATAATAATATCTGCATACTCTTCGGGTTTGTTGT
>JAUCCO010000187.1:0-5530 GCA_034676125.1 Bacteroidia bacterium | reverse complement strand
ATCACTTCCTAAAACACCGTCAATTGCTGGCAAATCAAGCATTTGGTAAGTTTCGTTAACATGCCCTAGCGGTAAAATTGCCACATCAAATTTATCAACCAAAAACTTACCAAAACTGATATTTTTTAGCTTTACAACATGGGTTTCCATCTCAGTAACACCCAAACCTACAGATTTACTATCGTGGGCTTTGATTTTTTTTGCAGATACAAATTGCAAAACACGTTCGCTATCAAACACCGTTTTACTTGCACCTGTATCAATTAATAATCGAGCATTTACTTCACCAATTTTAAAAGAAACAAATAAGTGGTAATTCTTTTTTTCTAACTCGCATACCTCAAGTTTAACTTTATGTTTCATCTTTCTTTAATAAAAAAAGACGTTCCAATTATGATTGAAACGCCTTTAAAAATTTATAACCTAATGTTTAGTAAATATTATAAAACGCCTGTTTCAGTAAGTACATTATTCATGTTACGAACTGCATCAGCACTTTTAGCAAACTCAGCTTTTTCAGCATCATTTAAGTTGTAATCTACAATAGTTTCCCATCCGTTTTTACCAACAGTAACAGGCACGCCTAAGCAAATATCTTTTTGGCCATATTCGCCATCAAGATAAACGCAGCAAGGCATTACACGCTTTTGGTCGCGTACAATACATTCTACTAAAAATGCACTTGCAGCACCTGGAGCATACCAAGCAGAAGTACCTAATAACTTAGTTAAAGTAGCACCACCAACCATTGTAGCTGCACTAATTTCTTTTAATTGATCTTCAGTTAATTTGGTAGAAACTGGTACACCATTTAAAGTAGCTAAACGGGTTAAAGGAATCATGGTAGTATCACCATGTCCACCAATAACTGTACCTTGAATATCGGCAGTTGGTTGGTTTAAAGCCAAGCCTAAATAACCTTTAAAACGAGCGCTATCTAACAAACCACCCATACCAATAATACGATTTTTAGGTAAACCACTTGCTTTAAGGGCAAGATAAGTCATGGTATCCATTGGGTTTGATACAACAACAATAACAGCATTTGGAGAATGTTTTAACACATTTTCAGTTACCGTTTTAACAATGTTAGCGTTGGTACCAATTAACTCTTCACGAGTCATACCAGGCTTACGCGGAATACCAGAAGTAATAACAACAACATCAGAATTTGCTGTTTTGCTATAATCATTTGTAGTTCCGGTAACGCGGGTTTTAATGCCCAATAATGAGGTTGTTTGATAAATATCTAAAGCTTTGCCCTCAGCAAAACCTTCTTTTACATCTAATAATACTACTTCGTCTGCTAACTCGCGGTAAGCAATAACATCGGCTGTTGTAGCGCCTACTGCGCCTGCTCCGATAACTGATACTTTTGTCATGTTGAATATATGATTAATAAAATTGTATAACTTTTAAAGTGGTGCGAAAATACAAATGCAAGTGGGATTGCAAAATGATACTTTTCAGATTTTAAAGTATTTTAACATGAATTATTTTAACGGGGCAAACTTCGGCTGCTTTTTTTAGCTCCTCTAATTGAAAATCTGGAACATTTACCATGTAGATATCCTTTTTAGCTTTTGCTCCAACAAGCGTGCATTTACCATCCTTGCGAGATATAGCCCATCGAGATGAATCTACCTCAACACAAGCATTACAGCCTATACATTTATTTCTGAATTGTATTACTTGAATCATGCGGGTTGTTCAACTGCCACTTTTTTATACAATTTATCTGAAGCACGAATTTTTTCGGCTATTTTAAATGATACAACATCTCCTTTACCTCCAAAATCAGCAGTTGCATCTTTTATTCTTATTTCATCAACTACAGTTTCTACATAACCTGTTGTGGGGCCAGTAATCATTATTTCATCACCAACATTTAAAGTATGCGATTCGATTAAAAACTCTGCTACCCCAATTTTATCATAATACTTAATGCCTTTACCCAAATAAATTTTACGTGTAGTTGCTGCCGAACCATAAACACTGCTCCACTCTCCTATTTTACGACCAAGGTAATATCCATCCCAAAAGCCTCGGTTAAAAACGGTTTCGAGCTGTTTCATCCATTCGTTTACTTTTTGTTTGGTGTAATTGCCTTCTGCTACTGCATCTGCGGCTTCGCGATAACACTTGGTGGTAGTGTAAACATAATCAGCAGAACGTCCTCTTCCTTCAATTTTTAACACACTTACGCCCGATGCAATTAATTTATCTAAAAAATCTATGGTACATAAATCTTTAGCAGACATAATGTATTCGTTATCTATCTCTAATTCGTACCCATCTTCTTTATCTGTTACTACATAACTTCTGCGGCAGTTTTGCACACAAGCACCACGATTTGCGGATGCATTATGGGTGTGTAAACTTAAATAACATTTACCTGAAACAGCCATACATAAAGCCCCATGACCAAAAATTTCGATGCGCACCAATTCTCCTTTTGGGCCAATAATATTTCTCCGTTTTATTTCGCGTGTTATAGCAGTTACTTGTTGTAAAGTTAACTCACGCGACATTACCATTACATCTGCATAATCAGCAAAAAACTCAATGGTTTCTATATTAGTAATGTTGGTTTGGGTTGATATATGAACCGGCATTTTTTGCTTGCGGCCATAGTTTAACACCGCCAAATCGCTTGCAATTATTGCAGTAATACCAGCAGCTTTAGCCTCATCAACAATGTTTCGCATCAGGTTTAAATCATGGTCGTAAATAATGGTATTTAAAGTTAGGTATGATTTAATTTGATGTTCGGCACATGTTTGAGCAACCTTTTTTAAATCGCTTAAATAAAAATTATTGGTAGAACGGGCGCGCATATTTAACTGTTCGATACCAAAATAAATGGAATCTGCACCTGCTTTAATTGCAGCCATCATTGCTTCCCACGACCCAGCTGGGGCCATTATTTCTATCTTTGATTTATTCATTGCAAAATATTTTTATAAAAACTGTGCGCAAAATTATCAATTTCGCAGGTACAAAATTACAACCAAACAAATGTCAGCAAATGTAGCAACAAGCTTTATCAGCCTAATAATTAAAAGCAAACCAACCATATTGGCTGTAATCAACGAAGATGATTTTTTAAAACAACCTGTTAAAGGTAAAAATGTGGCCATTAAACTTTATCAAACCAAACATATTGAAACCTTAAAAGAAAAAGGAATAAGCACATTTTTTGTTAGTGCAATTTTGTTTAATAAAGACCCAAGTTTGTTTGATAAATGTACAGTGGTTTTAAGCAAATCAACCCCAATTAAAGTTAATTTAAAACCAGCGGCTTTGGTTGATAAAAAAGTATATTTATTGTACAACATAATCACAGCAAATGGGTTTGTAAAAATGTATGAACATTGCATTAAAAACAACCTTAACTTAATGGTAGATGCAAGCAAATTAACCCAAACCAATTGGCAGCAAATTAGCATTGCAACGTCCACAATTGGTGTGTACTTTACTAACCCTAAAGTTATAACAAAACCAAACACAACGCTACTAAAATTGCGTACTGAAATTGATACCTGCGACAACATTATTTTTGAACAATTGGCCAAGCGGATGTTGCTTATAAATAAAATTGGCAGGCTAAAAAAAGAACATAAAATGCCCGCTTTTCAACCTGCCAAATTTTTAGAACATGTATTATTTTTACTTAACCAAACTAAGGGCACACATGCATTGCCACCACAAGTTATCACACTATATCAAACCTTACATGAAATAGCTGTAAAACAGCAAACCAATTAATTAATCACCATTTCTTTTACATCATTAGCAATAACCAAACGGCCTTGTGTTTTTTCTTTAATATAATCAATGGTAACACCCGGTGCGTATTCTAAAAGTTTAAAACCTTCGGCAGTAATATCAAACACACCTAACTCGGTTACTACTTTTTTAACACAACCTAAACCCGTAATTGGCAAGCTACATTTGCTTAATAATTTACTTTCGCCTGCTTTATTTACATGCTGCATGGCTACAATAATATTTTTAGCACTAGCCACTAAATCCATAGCGCCACCCATTCCTTTAACCATTTTACCTGGTATTTTCCAATTGGCAATATCTCCATTATCGGCTACTTCCATAGCACCCAAAACAGTTAAATCTACTCGTCCGCTGCGAATCATTCCAAAACTCATGGCACTATCAAAAAAGCTTGAACCTTTAATGGTGGTTACCGTTTGTTTGCCTGCATTAATTAAATCGGCATCTACATCTTCTTCAAACGGAAAAGGGCCAATGCCCAATAACCCATTTTCTGATTGCAGAATTACTTCAACTCCTTTAGGTACATAATTGGCCACCATTGTAGGAATTCCAATGCCTAAGTTTACATAATATCCATCTTGCAACTCTTGTGCAATACGTTTAGCTATTCCAAATTTATCTAACATAGTTTTAGTTTATTATTGGTTGATTGGTTGATTTGAAAACTAGTTAATTGGTTTGTTTAACTAATTACATTAACCTTCATCCTTTTTAAATTTTATTTATCTCTTAACTAATCAACAAGTCAACTAATAACTATTAACTTCTTTTAGTAACCGTTACTTGTTCGATACGTTTTTCGTAATCTATCCCTTGAAAAATATGGTTTACAAATATTCCAGGAGTATGTATCATATCAGGATTTAACTCACCTGCTTCTACCAATTCTTCTACCTCTACAATAGTAATTTTACCAGCCATTGCCATTAGCGGATTAAAGTTACGGGATGTGGCTCTAAATATTAAATTGCCATGGGTATCACCTTTCCAAGCTTTTACAATTGCAAAATCGCTTTTAAAAGCGTGTTCCATTAAATACGTTTTGCCATCAAACTCACGCATTTCTTTTCCTTGGGCTACTTCGGTACCAACACCTGCTGGTGTAAAAATTGCAGGCATACCATATCCCGCAGCCAAACAACGTGTAGCCAATGTGCCTTGTGGAATTAACTCTACCTCAAGTTCGCCACTTAACAATTGTCGTTCAAATTCGGAGTTTTCGCCTACATAAGAAGCAATCATTTTTTTTAGTTGATGTTTTTTTAACATCAGCCCAATTCCAAAATCATCAACACCAGCATTATTACTTATGCAGGTAAGTTCTTTTACACCTTTTTTTACCAGTGCATTTATGCAGTTTTCTGGGATGCCACACAAGCCAAAACCACCTAACATAATTGTGGCTCCATCTTGTATATCTTTTATTGCCTCATCGGCATTTTTTACTACTTTATTTAACATGTGTTTTGTTATAAAAAATATTTTTTAATACTTATTTTAATTACAGCTTATTCACCAATTACTGCACTTAAACCTTCGTCAAGTAAAGCTTGACATTGGGCAATTAAATCTGCTCGAGCACCTGTTTTTACCGTAGCTTTACCTTTGGTATGAACCAGCAATGCACATTGTTCTGCTTGCAACTCATCGTGCTTGCAAATGCGCACCAAACAATCTATTACATGATCAAAAGTATTGATATCGTCATTATGTAAAATCAATTTCTCTCTATCTG
>JAUCCO010000186.1:0-5566 GCA_034676125.1 Bacteroidia bacterium | reverse complement strand
GTAATTTTTAATTCGTAATTAATTACCTGCTTGCTTAAGTGGTTTAAAACATTACCTTCGCACCTCATAAAATTACACTATATTAGCCTAAGTAGTGCACTTTTTAATACAATAAATTATTTTAAATGAAATTATCTCAGTTTAAATTTAACTTCACCGAAAGCCTAATTGCCAAGCATCCAGCAGATGTTCGTCACGACAGTAAAATGATGGTGCTTGATCGTAAAAAAGGTAAAATAGAGCACAAAGCATTTAGCGACATTCTTAAATATTTTGATGATAGGGATGTAATGATTAACAACAACACCAAAGTTTTTCCTGCTAGATTATATGGTAGCAAAGAAAAAACAGGTGCTAAAATAGAAGTGTTTTTATTGCGCGAGTTAAATAAAGAAATGAAATTATGGGATGTTTTGGTTGATCCAGCCCGTAAAATTCGTGTAGGTAATAAACTTTATTTTGGTGATGATACGCTAGTTGCCGAAGTTGTAGATAACACCACCTCTCGCGGACGTACCATTAGATTTTTGTTTGATGGCACTGACGAAGAACTTTGGAAATTGATAGAGAAACTTGGCGAAATGCCAATTCCTAAATACATGAACCGTGCAGTTGAGAAGGCGGATAAAGAGCGTTTTCAAACCATATTTGCTAAACACATTGGTGCAGTTTCGCCACCAAGTGCTGGCTTGCATTTTACAAAAGAGCTAATGATGCGTATGGAAATTAAAGGCGTAACCTTTAGCGAAGTTACAGTGCACAATGGCTTAGGTGCTTTTAGAGCTGTGGAAGTAGAAGATCTTACTAAACATAAAATGGATAGCGAGTTTTTTGATATACCAACTGAAACTAGCAAAATAGTAAACAAAGCACTTGAAGACAAAAGAAAAATTTGTGCAGTTGGTTCTTCAGTAATGCGTGCAATCGAATCGTCTGTTTCATCAGTAGGTAAATTAAATGTAAATAGTGGCTGGACAGATAAGTTTTTGTTTCCACCACACGATTTTAAAATTGCCAATTGTATGATTACAAATTTCCATCCACCTGAATCTACCTTATTGATGCTAAGTGCTGCATTTGCTGGTTATGATGAGTTGATGGAAGCATACCAAGAAGCTATTAAAAAGAAATATAAGTTTATGGCTTATGGTGATGCCTTGTTAATTATTTAACAACTAACCTAAAATATTAAGCCTCCAAAAGCATATTGCTTTTGGAGGCTTTTTTTATGCATCATTTTTAACCCAAATTAATCAATAGAAGATTTGAAAAATCGAACTACTTGATTTAGTTGGGTAAATCCCGTGCCGAAGCCTCGGCAAAGAAAATGTTAGCAGTTTTGCATAAAACTGATTTACAGTTTCTATATCGATTATGCATTTCCAATGCGTAATTTGGGTTTAAGTTTTATCAACCCACAATATAAAAGAACTGTTTTTTTTGTACACTTGAGGTATGGAATTAACCTTGCAACATTTTGAACAACTAGATATTAGAACAGGAACTATAATTGAAGCCCGTGTTTTTGAAAAAGCCAACAAGCCTGCCTATCAACTTACCATTGATTTTGGTGAGGAGATTGGTATCAAAAAATCATCAGCACAAATTACTACTTTTTATCAACCCCAACAATTGGTTGGCCAACAGGTTATAGCGCTTATTAATGTTGCACCTAGGCAAATTGCCAATTACGTGAGCGAGTGTTTGGTGTTAGGTGCCGTTAACAATACGGGGGGCGTAATACTTTTACAACCACAGCAACCCACACCCAATGGATTAAAGATTGCATAAGTGTGGTTTGAAATTACTATTTTGCAGCTATGCCAAAAAATAAAAACGCATTTATACGTTACCGCATTATTGATGGAGCTTTACGTAACAAATTTAAAAAGTATCCTTCAAAAAAAGATTTAATTGAGGCGTGTCAAGGCCTTGGAAGTGTTAGCGCCCGAACAATTGATGGCGATATTTACGACATGAAATTTGATGAAGAATTAAGTTACCATGCACCAATAGAATATGACTGGAAATTACGTGGATATTATTACACCGATAGCAATTATAGCATTAATAATTTACCACTAAAGCAAGAAGATTTGTACGCTTTAGGCTTTGCGTGCTCATTACTAAAACAGTTTGAAGGTATTGGTCCTATTCAACAATTTATGCAATCGGTTGAGAAAATAGAAGACTATGTAAGTTTAAGAAATGTGTATGGCAATGATGATTTTTTGGAGATTATTGAAACTGAAAAAAGTTTAAGCCAAAAAGGTAACGAATATTTAAGCGAATTACTTTTAAGCATTAAAGAACAAAAGGCTATAATGATGCATTACCAAGGGTTTGCGCATGCGGAGGTTAAGCATTATCAACTCCATCCATACGTGTTAAAAGAGTACCGTAATAGGTGGTATGTAACAGGTATGTTGGTCGAAAAAAATAGGATTCAAACTTTCGCTTTAGAGCGCATCAAACAAATAATTCCTACCAATACAAGTTTTACAAGGGATGCGAATTTTAATCCTGCTGAGTTTTTTAAACACTCGTTTGGCATATCTGTACACGATTACGAACCTCAATTAATTACATTAAGTTTTAGTGCCTCAGAAGCGCCATACATTAAAAGTCAGCCACTGCATCAAACCCAACAAATATTGGTAGATAATGAGGCCGAGTTTAAAATAACTTTAGATGTAATTCCTTCGTACGAATTAAAAGCGCAAATATTAAGTTATGGCGATAAAGTGAAAATAATATCACCCCAAAAACTTAAAGACGAGTTGCTAATTACCTTAAAACAGGCCTTAAACAACTATAAGTAAAAGGTGTGTAAATGGCTGATTTATGCGGTTAAATAAAGGTTTTTATAAAAAAAACTAAAAAACTGCGGTAGTACCATTTATTGGCCTATTTTTGCACGGCAAATAATAGAACGTATTGTTTGTATGATAAACGACAAAGCTAAGTTTTACGGAGAAGGATTAACATTTGATGATGTTTTATTACTTCCCGCCTTTTCAGAAGTACTTCCGCGTGATGTAAATACTTCAACCCAACTAACTAAAAATATTAAAATTAACGTGCCCATAATTTCGGCAGCCATGGATACTGTAACAGAATACAGCATGGCAATTGCTATGGCACAATCTGGTGGTTTGGGTATGTTGCACAAAAACATGAGCATTGAGCGACAAGCTGAAGAAGTGCGCAAAGTTAAACGCAGTGAAAGTGGGATGATAATTGACCCTGTAACTTTACCTGTTACTGCTACTTTAAAAGAGGCTCATAAAATTATGACCGAAAATAAAATTGGTGGTATTCCTATTGTTGATGATAATTTTAAATTGATGGGTATTTTAACCAACCGCGATTTAAGGTTTGAAAAACAAATGAGCAAAAAAGTTACCGAGGTAATGACCAAGGAGAACTTAATTACTGCGCCACAAGGCACCGATTTTAAAAAGGCGGAGTTAATTTTACAGAAGTATAAAATAGAAAAATTACCTGTGGTAGATAAAAAAGGCAAACTAATTGGCCTAATAACTTACCGCGATATTTTAAAGGTAAAAGATAACCCAATTGCATGTAAAGATAAACATGGTCGTTTATTAGTGGGTGCAGCAGTTGGTGTTACACCCGAAACCCAAGACCGCATGGCAGCACTTGTAAAAGCTGGGGTTGATGTGGTTACAATTGATACTGCACATGGCCATAGTGCATTTGTGTTAAGAGAAATTAAACGTTTGCGTAAGTTGTTTCCGGAGTTAGATATTATTGCTGGAAATGTAGCAACTGGCGATGGTGCTTTGGCACTGGTAAAAGCGGGTGTTGATGGCGTAAAAGTTGGTGTTGGTCCAGGTTCAATTTGTACCACACGTATAATTGCTGGTATAGGTATGCCACAGTTGTCTGCTATTTACGATGCTGCAAAAGCTATAAAAAAATCGGGTGTTCCGGTAATTGCTGATGGCGGTATTCGCTACAGCGGTGATATTGTAAAAGCATTAGCTGCTGGTGCAAGTACTGTAATGAGTGGAGGAATTTTTGCAGGTACTGAAGAGTCGCCCGGGGAAACCATTATTTTTGAAGGACGTAAGTTTAAATCGTACCGCGGCATGGGTAGCATTGAGGCCATGAAAGAAGGCAGTAAAGACCGTTATTTTCAAGATGCCGAAGAAGAAATTGCCAAATTAGTACCCGAAGGAATTGTGGGTATGGTAGCATTTAAAGGCAGCTTAAAAGATGTAATTTACCAATATACAGGTGGCTTGCGTGCTGGTATGGGTTATGTTGGTGCAAAAACCATTACAGAATTGCATAAAGCAAAGTTTGTAAAAATAACTGGTGCAGGCGCAAAAGAAAGCCACGCACACGATGTAACCATTACCAAAGAAGCTCCTAATTATAGTAAGAAATAAGATTGCATAACATTATAAAAATTAAAGACGGTAACAATTTATGTTGCCGTCTTTTTGTTTTTATACCTTACTTCGCAGATACATTGCGTACCCAAGGTTTAATTTTGAAACCAATATGAATACTGATTATAACCAATTATTTAAACAAGAGTTTGCTAAGTTAAACCCTGAGCAACAAGTGGCTGTTACAACTACCGAAGGTCCTGTGTTAGTTATTGCTGGGCCAGGTACTGGTAAAACACAAATACTAGCTGCACGTATTGCCAATATTATTACGCAAGCCGATAATAAGGCCGAAGATATATTGTGTTTAACATATACAGATGCGGGTGCAATTGCCATGCGCAAAAGGTTGTTGCAGTTTATTGGTCCTGATGCTTATAAAGTGGAAGTGCAAACTTTTCATGCGTTTTGTAACATGGTTATTCAGCAAAATTTAGATTATTTTGGATTGCGTGGTTTAGATGCAATTAGCGAGTTAGAACAAATAGAATTTGTACATAAAATAATTGATGGTTTTACTAAAAATCATCCATTAAAAAGATACACGGGTGATGTGTATTACGAAACCAAAAAACTATTGGGTTTGTATGAACAAATGAAACGCGAAAATTGGACTGCTGCATACTTGCACCAACAAGTTGATTTATATTTAGAAGACATAAAAACGCGTGAAGAATACATCTATAAAAAAACAACTAAATTTGGTAAAGCTGGCGAGTTAAAACAAAAGGTGTATGATGCCGAGGCCAATAGAATGGTGCAACTTAAAGCAGCAGCCGATACGTTTGATATTTACCAAGATTTGCTTAAAAAACATGGTAGATACGATTTTGCTGACATGATTTTGTGGGTGATTGATGCCTTTAAACAAAAGCCAGATATGCTTAGTCAGTACCAAGAAAAATACCAATATTTTTTGGTTGATGAGTACCAAGATACGAGTGGTGCACAAAATGCAGTTTTGCAATTATTAATTCAATATTGGGATAGCCCGAATGTGTTTTGTGTGGGCGATGATGACCAGTCGATTTATCGTTTTCAGGGAGCAAACGTGGAGAACATACAGCAGTTTAAAAAGTTGTATCAAACGCAAGGATTAACGGAAATTTCGTTGGTAGAAAATTACCGAAGTACACAGTATATTT
>JAUCCO010000185.1:0-5610 GCA_034676125.1 Bacteroidia bacterium | reverse complement strand
AGTAAAAATTAATCCCTTATTAAAGTAATGGTACCATGGTATAGTCCATCTTCTTTTTCGGTAATTAGTTTATATTTAAATACCACAAAATAAGTTCCTGCGGGGCAAGCTGTGCCATCGTTTTTATCCCTTCCATCCCAATTAACACCATCGTTAAATATACCATCTTTAAACCCTTCAAACACCAATGTACCCCAACGGTTATAAATGTATAGCTCATATTTTTCCCAACCATCAATATCAATGTCAAACGCATCGTTTTTGGTATCATTGTTATCTGGTGTAAACACATTGGGAATTTTAACAGAAGCTTTAATTGGTATAATTTTACAAACAGAATCCATACAATCAAGCTTATCAAAAGCCATTAAACACACGGTGTAGGTTAAATCACTTTCGCCATAATTATGCGAAGTGTTAATGTCGGTGCTGTTATTATCGCTAGCAGTTGGTTGGCCAAAATCCCACAAATACCTAACCGCTTCTTGCGATTTATTGTAGAATAAAATTTCAGGATAATTGGATAATTTAAAAGTAAAATCAGCTTTTGGACCTATGGTAGTTATTAATTTTTGAGCACCTGCAACACATTGCGTTTTGGAAGTAATTATTGGATCTACTTTTAGGTTAAAACTACCGGCACTATCAAGCACATATAGCACATCTGTATTTAGTGGCCAAGTTTCTGGTAATGATAAATTAGGCCAATTCCATTGTGTTAAAATATTATGCGAAGTGCCTGTAACTTTGGTGTAAAATGGTTGATTAACACAAACCGTATCTGGCCCTAACAAACGCAAAGTATCAACTGGCAATACGGTTACCGTTCTTGGATGAAAATCGTTTGTTGAGGCTACAAATGGAAACTTTTGACTACAGCCTTTTGTTTCGTTTGTTGTTGGATTTGTGATGCTATCTTCTCCCAATAAATCAATTTTATATACACCTGGCTTATTGTAGGTAAAGGTAATATCGCTATCATTTTTGGTTGAATAAATATTACCAGCTGCATCATTAAAATACCAAATCCAATTGTGTAATTGCTGACCAGTAGTATTTTTTAATTTAACAGTAAAAGGTACACAACCAAAGGTATCATCAACAATAACAAAATTTGTTGTGGGCCCAACTATTCTAAAAAAAACAGTTCCCGTATCAATACAACCATGCACCGACTCGGCTATTAGTTTAGCACCAATCAATCCATTTTGGTTATAAAATACACCTGGTTGTTTTAAAACACTATTACCCCTTCCATCACCAAATAACCAAAGCCTGCTTTGCATAAGCATTGGTTTTGGAATTGTGTCTCCATTCATTGCATACGATTCGTCATTAAAAGTAACAACAGCCGGAGCGCAATAAAAAGTATCGGTTATTACAGTTGGTTTAGATTTAACGGCATTAACCCTAACCTTATATTGTGGACCTTGCAAAGTATCAAAGCAAGCGGTTCCTAAACTATCTTTATAAGCAATTTTAACATAATAAATACCTGCCTTTTTATATTGGTGATTCATGCTTTCATTACCTAGCTCCCAAGTATTATCATCGCCATAATTCCAATATACCTGTTCTTTACCATTATTGGATCTTGAAGTGTCACTCCAATAGAATGTCATCGTATCATTAGCATACCTTAACCTAGCAAAAAGTGCTGCAAAACCATTTGTACATACCTCTGGAGTAAGCACGGCTATACTGGCTTCGTTTCCAAACATTAAATCTACCGCCCCAATTCCAGGACAGGTATCTTTATTTAAATAATTAAAAGAGGCTGAATACCTCCCACTTTTAGTATAGGTATGATAAATGGGCTCAATTAAGGTGTCGGTAGGCAAGTATGTTTTGGTAAATAAGGGTGAACCATCACCAAAGTTATAGGTTATTCTAACAATGTCTTTCCGCAGAGAATCCTTAGCATAAAACTTAACCCGATGTGGTGCACATAAGTCGGGGTCGTTTAGTTTTTGCGTAATTACTAATGGAACAAACGGATTATAAATAGGATAACTATAATATCCTGTATCGTAGCACGGATTGCCAATTGCATCTAACCCATTTTTAGCCACTACTCCAAAATATGCAATTGAATCGGTACTACAAATTTCGCTTCTATCAATATCTCTCCAATTGGCACGAGCAGGGGCCTCTGCTAAAAACTCCCAAGCCTTAGTAGCACATGATGTATCTGGTATAAACCACACCTGTTGTGGCCCGCACACTGGCTCTAAATCAGTAAAATAAACCCGTATATTACGCAGCGAACATTTAGAAGATACAGCAATAGCCCTAGGAGTTGGTGGCGAATTGGTTGTATTCCAATTTGCTTTAGGATAAGATAATCGAATTAGTTTAACAGCTTGGTCTGTACACATTCTAACAGTATCTTTTACGGTAAGTGTAACTAAATAACAATCTTTGTTAGGAAATTTATAAAAGTGCCTCACATCAATCGAATCGGTGCTATAGCGGCAATTCATATTTAGGTTTAAACCCAATCGTGTATTTGATGTGCATGATGGTGCATAAACATCGCCAAAATCCCAAAAATAAGTTAGGTTACTATTTAAATAATAACAATTTACATCTCTTATAGCAAACCTCACCGTATCATGAGCTCCACACTGTATGCTATTATCCACAATATTTAGCGTATCCTGTATCTTTGCTTTAGGTCCATAAACAGTTACCACAGTGTCCGCATTAAATGAGCACTTATCATAATTAAACCTTAGCAAAACCTGAAACCTACCACACCACGGAAATTGGGCATTGTAAATATATCTTTTTAAACTATCTATTTGGTATGAGCCATCTGGAGTATAAAAAGTCCACGCATAAGCACCCTTAAAATCAAGCTTTGTTCTATTAGTAAATGTAAATTTGTTATTAGCAAAACATCTTTTATCAGTTGGTGCAATATCAATTGTAGAATCTGGTATAAACGAAATTACTGAATCAAGATAAGCCGTTGTATCTGTGCAGCCATATTTATCTTTAATTACTAATCTTGGATAAAAAACGCCATCACCATAATAAGTGTAATAAAAAGAAGCGTTAGCAGAATCGGTAGAAACAGTTTGTCCATTACCCATAAACCATGTAGCGGTTAACCCATTAGTATCTGCCTTACTTGTGTTATTAAATAAGGCCACAGTAAAGCCACAATTTTGTTGTGGTAATATTGTGTAACTAGCTTCTATTATTCTGTGTACCTGAACGGTATCAAAAATTTGTGCTACACAACCATTGGTGTCTTCTACTTCAAGCACCACATTGTATTTAACACTACTACTATCAGCATAAGAGTGGCTGTATGTGTTGGCAAAAGGTGCATTTTGTTGTAATAAAGCACCATCACCAAAAATTGCTGTTCTACGTTTTATTGGCGCATTGCTACCACCAGGTAACGAAAGATCATTAAACACAAAATTGTTATTTTTAAAACACTGGTTTTTACTTGGTGCAATTACAAAATTAGCAACAGGCTTAGGAAATACCCTAATTATAATTGGCAATGCATCACAAAACGAACCTCCTTTTTGATACACACGTAAAGTAACCGAGAAATTTCCGGCTTGAGGATATTGATAAGTAGGACCAGATTGTGTGCTTGAACTCCCGTTTCCAAAACTCCAAACATAAGCCGAGTCTGTTGATAATAGAGGTGTTCGGTTAAAACTAACTGATTGCCCTATACAAACTTTTGTAATACTTGGCAGTATGCTACAAGTTTGCGCAATAGCTAAATTGCTACTAATTAGTATTAAAAATAAAAATCGCAGGCATAGTTTCACTGCGCTAATATATAAAATAGAATCTTAATATTTTATTAATTAATAATTGCCACAATTACTTTAAAACAACGTTAAACAGTTAAGTACAATAGGCCTATATCAACCTAAAAATGCTCACTTACACTGGTTTTAAATTAGGGTGATTGATGTACTAATCTCTTATTAAAGTTATGGTTCCATGGTACAGTCCATCTTCTTTTTCGGTAATTAGTTTATATTTAAAAACCACAAAATAAGTTCCTGCAGGACAAGCTGTGCCATCGTTTTTATCTCGTCCATCCCAATTAATACCATCGTTAAATATGCCATCTTTAAACCCTTCAAACACCAAACTACCCCAACGGTTATAAATAAATAACTCATATTTTTCCCAACCATCAATATCAATATCAAACGCATCGTTTTTAGCATCGTGGTTATCTGGTGTAAACACATTAGGAATTTTTACTGATCCTTTTTGGGGAATTATCTTACAAATTGAATCCATACAATCATATTCATCAAAAGCTATCAAACACACGGTGTAATGCGCTAATGTTTCTCCATAATTATGCATAGGATTAATATCCGTACTTGTATTTTGTGATGAGCTAGGCTGACCAAAATCCCATAAATACCTTACCGCTTTTTGCGATTGGTTTATAAAATAAATTTCAGGATAATTTGTAAGTGCAAAAATAAAATCAGCTTGCGGAGTAATAGCTATGATAGCTTTTTCATCACCAACAATGCACTGTGTTTTTGATGTAATGATTGGTTTTATTTTTAGGTTATAAATACCAGCACTATCAAAGGTATGGGGCACATTACTATTAATTGGCCATGTTTCATAAGCGGTAGTATCAGACCAATGCCACTCGGTTAAAATATTGTGTAAAGTACCGGTAACTTGCGAATTAAAAGGTTGATTAACACAAACCGAATCTAACGAAAGTAGGCTTAAGGTATCAAAAGGTAAAACGGTTACACTTCGTGGATGAAAATCGTTTGGCGAATCTAAATGAGGAAATTTTTCACTGCAACTTTTGGTTTCAAGTGTAGTAGGATTGGTTACACTATCTTCTCCTAACAAATCAATTTTATATACACCAGGAGTGTTGTAAGTAAAAGTAATATCACTATCATTTCTGGTAGAATAAATACTGCCTGCAGGATCATTAAAATACCAAATCCAATTGCGCAATGGCTGACCAGTAGTGTTTTTTAGTTTTACAGTAAAAGGTACGCAACCAAAGGTATCATCTACAATTACAAATTTAGTTGTTGGGCCAATTACCCGCACATAAACACTTGCCGTATCTACACAACCTTGCACCGACTCAATAAAAAGTTTAGCAGAATATTGTCCATTAATACCATAAAAAATATTTGGTTGTTGTAATGTGCTTATCCCCTTTCCACCGCTAAATAACCAAAGTCTACTTTTTAGACTTATTGGTTGTGGAATTGTATCTCCGTGCATGCCATAAGAATCATCATTAAAAGCAACAATTGCTGGTGCACAATAAAAAGTATCATTAGTTACTGTTGCAATAGCCTTAATTGCATTTACGATAACCTTATATTGGGGTCCTTGTAATGTATCAAAACACCCATTGGTACTATCTTTATAAGCTATTTTAATATAATAAGTTCCCGGTTTAGCATATTCGTGGCTCATGTGTTCTTCGCCTAACTCCCAGGTATCATTATCACCATAATTCCAATATACTCGTTCTTTATTGCTATTTGATCTATCTGGATCGCTCCAGTATTGCAAAGTGGTATCTGTTGCATAACGTAGCCTCGCATAAAAATCGGCAAAATCATA
>JAUCCO010000184.1:0-5668 GCA_034676125.1 Bacteroidia bacterium | reverse complement strand
CTTAAACGCACCAATAGTGGTGGCTTAGGAGGCGGTAGTTATAGCATAATAACAACTGCAAATACCAATGAAAACGGCTATGTTAACTTTGGCTACCAAAAAGATTGGAGCAACTTGTATATTGATGTACAGCACCCCGATTATTACGACATGAGCAACACCAGTTGCCAGCAAATAGCTAAAGACAATTACAAAGTGGTGCTTTCAGGTGTATCTTACGTAAGTGTGCGCTTTTTTAATACTTATAATAAAGATAAGCCTGAAACTGTGTTGGCGTATGATTTTGACCCATTTAGAGGAGGAGGAGACTTACCACCTGAAATTACAATTTATGACACTCTTGAGCATGTTTTTTATATTCCAGCATTACACAATACGAACGTGAAATATTCGCTTTTTGAGAATTGGGAAAAGCGTCAAAAGGGAGAATATTACTTAAAAAACGTTATTCATCCCTTCACAACTGCTTCAACAAATGATACTGTCTATTTAACTATCACCTACTAAATTTTAATACAAATATGAAAACAATCCGTTTAGCATGTTTACTCATGCTGTGGCAGAGCTTTGCCTTTGCCCAAACCGACACCAGTACATTACTGGGCGGCATTCACTACAGTTTTTCCCTATTAGATTCCTCAGTCATAAGCAGTGGGGTACTAATGGATTGTACACTTGCCTCGGGCAATGCCCATTACTACCCTGGTAATGGCGATAGCCTTTGTAAACCCAATTCTTAAAAACAAACGTACCACAACATGCTTATTAATATCGACTTATGGGTTATAAATATTTAAAGACCTAATTGACAGAATTGTAAAATGGATTGGATGTTAAATCAAGGTCATTATCTCCAAATTATTCTTAAAACCACTACTAAGCTTAGCAATTTTTAAAAAAGCTATTTTTCTATCAATTTGTATTTTATACCCAATAAATACACCTGCTGGTACATAACATCGTTGTATCCGCGTTGTTTTGCAAAAAAATCTGTTCTCACAAAATGTTTAGTAGTTTCTAACATCAACACAATGTTATTTGTTAACTTAACATCTATACCAAGCATTAATCCAAAATCAAATTTCTGATAACGATTAAAAGGATAAGGGCCAAAATACGAACTTGGATATACAGAAACAACTCCATTTTGATTCAACGTTGTTTTATCTACATATCTATAATTAGCTTGATACAAATAGGAAATTATAGGGCCAAACTTACATCCTAATTTTTTCCCTTTTAATTTTACAAGTAAGGGAACTTCAATATAATTAAGCCTATATTCATATAATAAATCGTAAGTTTTATTGGGCGTACCTATATTTATTCCTTTATATTTATATCCTTTTTCGGTGTGTTGAACACTAAGTTCGAGCCCCCATTTATTATTAATTTTATATTCATAACCAACTCTAATAAATCCTGATATAATATTATGTTGCCCCTGAACGGTTGGCTGAAACAGTAATTTATTGTATGCTTGAGAAGCAATTGTTAAACCAGCAGACAAAGAAATTTCCTGCCCAAATAACGCTAAACTTGAACAAACAAAGAATGTTAAAAATACTCCTATTTTACAAAGCTTGAATATCACCTGTACAACAATACCAATTATTCCAATTACCGACTTTCTTTTCACAACAAACTTTAATTTTAGGATCTCCAGTTACAGTAGTTAACGTCCATTCATAACCATCAACTGTACTACTTCCAGTCACATCAGGATCTTCAGCTACCAAACTTAGTGTGTATGAAGTACTGCCATCACCATTATCAACATTAGAACAATTTACTTTGAATGTTATACAACGTGGAAAATCAGTTATACATTTTATACAAGGTGGCAAATTATCAATTTGCATTTGTAAATAGCACCCTGATGTAGGACTATTTACCCAATCAGGATAACAAAAAATAACATCACTTACATAAGGTAGTCCATTTGAAGGATTCTGTGCAGCCTGTGAACCTCTACAATCACCATCTAAATCGTTATTATCACATGATTCCCATGTAATTTGAAACCGCTTAATGTCTTGATCTTCCATGAATTGCTTAGTACACTCATCAGTGCAATTGGACTTCTGTCGCGTGGCGCACAAACAATTCCCAGATGTTTTACCCAATTTAGAATTTTGAGTACTGAGTTTAACATTAACGGGTTCCTCTCGTCTTTGACAGCTATGAACTATCAAAATCAATAATAGCGTAAACGCTAATTTAGTAAGCTTTCTCATGTTTTAAATTTTATATATTATTAATAATAGAATTCTTAATTCTTCATAAGGATTAAATAATTTAACTTCATTAGGAATTTTAATTACATTTATCGAAACTATTCCTGAAAGATTAAATCTATCAAAATTTAACCCAACTGACACTGTAGGACATATATTTACCTTAGGAAATATTGCATTACCATTTAATTCAGAAAACATTAAGCTTGAACGAATACTTTGATTAAGAATGGAATCCTGATCTGCATACTCAGGCACAGAATAATAACCTTTTACGGTTTGGTCTATTTTAGAGTTAAGCAGTATATTAAATGTAGAACCTACTCCTATTCTAATAAATTTGTTCAATTTATATTGTAACTCAAACGGAACCTCTAAATAAACTTGTTTAAATTTGGTATGTAAACTAACATTTGTAATTTTATAACCGCTTGACCAATTAGAAATATAATCAACATTATTTAAATAATTATCAACCTGTTGAAATCGAATTTGTAAACCGCCTACTATATTAAATCTATTAGTAATTTCAGTAGTTTTACAAAATTGCAAGCCATAGTTATAACCAACCAATTTGGCATTTTGACTTGCATTAGAAAAAAGCACTCCTCCTCCTAAAAAACCAACCCCGAAATAACTTGATTGAGCAAATATCAAACTAGGAATCACAAATAATATGTTTATTAAGCATATCCGTTTCATAATACTAATTAAGCGATTATATTTGAAAACTAAATCATTATAATAATTTTTAATCTAAACTTAATACAGATGTATCAAATAAAATTTGGCACTGACGGATGGCGTGGCATTATTGCAGCCGAGTTTACCGTTGATAACGTAAAACGTGTAGCACAAGGAACAGCAGATTATATCAAAAAAAATAATGCTGATAATTTAAGTATTGTACTGGGGCATGATTGCCGCTTTGCGGGAGAATTGTTTGCCGAAACGGTTGCACAAATTATGTGTGCAAACGGCATAAAAGTAATGTTGGCCAAAAACTTTGTATCAACCCCAATGATAAGTTTGGGTGCTGTAAAACATGGTGCTGCATTAGGTGTAATTATTACTGCAAGCCACAACCCGCCTGCTTATAGTGGCTACAAACTTAAAGCACATTATGGTGGCCCGAGTAGCCCTGCTGTGATAGATGCAGTAGAAAATGCCATTCCAAATAGTTTGGTAGAAACAACATTAACGCCTATCGATAAATTGGTTTCAACAGGCATGATAACTTATGTTGATTTGGAAACTTTATACATTAACGAAGTAAAAAATAGTTTTGATTTAGCTGCAATAAAAAACAGCGGAATGAAATTTGGTTACGATGCCATGTATGGTGCCGGACAAAATGTAATGCGTGCTTTATTTCCTGAAGCTACTTTATTGCATTGCGATTATAACCCAAGTTTTTATGGACAAGCACCCGAGCCTATTCATAAAAACCTTGCCGAGTTTAGTAATTTAATTAAAACAAAAGGTGATATTGATTGCGGTTTAGTAACCGATGGCGATGCAGATAGAATTGGTTTGTACAATAAAAAAGGTGAGTTTGTAGACTCCCACCATATTATTTTATTGCTGGTGCATTACTTGCATAAATATAAAAATATGGATGGCAAAGTAATTACTACCTTTAGTGCTACCTCTAAAATTACAGCCTTAGCAAATGCTTATGGTTTACCAATAGAAATTACCAAAATTGGGTTTAAATACATTTGCGAAAAAATGGTTACCGAAAATGTTTTGGTAGGTGGCGAAGAAAGTGGAGGCATTGCCATTAAAGGTTTTATACCCGAGCGTGATGGCATTTGGATTGGCTTAACCCTTTGGGAATTTATGGCTAAAACGGGCAAAAGTTTAGACGAGCTAATACAAGAAGTATATGATGTAGTTGGTAGTTTTGCAATGGGCCGTATTGATTTGCATATTACCGAAGAAATTAAACAAAATGTATTGGCTAACTGCAAAGCTGGCAAATACACTAAGTTTGGAAACTATAGCATTGAAAAAGTGGAAGACTTAGATGGATTTAAATTTCATTTAGGTAATGGCGAATGGGTAATGATAAGGGCAAGCGGAACCGAACCTGTTTTGCGTGTTTACAGCGAATCGTCAACACAACAAAAAGCCGAAGATATTTTGCAAGCTTGCAAAACAACAATTTTAGCTTAACACGGTTAAAAAACACAAACAAAGCCATCCAAATTAGGGTGGCTTTTTGTTTGTTATTAATGGTGCTACAGGTTTAAAAAATAGAGGTAGTTGTTTTTACAATATTTTAAGATAAAACTCATTAATTTGGTGCATAATACCATCATTCATTATTTGTAATTAGCATAAATTAGTTATCATATTTTTCAAATTGTTGAAGAAATAAACCCTAGCAAATACGTTTTTTAATAATTGATTATCAACACACTGAACTCATAAGTTCAGTAAAAGTTCTTGCGTTTGAATTTCCAATAAAATAGTTTCGTTATGAACAATAAAAACATTATGAAAACAATTCAAAACAATTCAAAACAATTCAAAACAATTTTTGCCGCTCTAATTATTTTGTTTGCTGTATCATGTAAAAAGAATGACTCAACGGAGTCTTTCACAAGTGGAAAACCAGATAAAACAAAACTATCAACACTTACCACAAGTAGTTATCAGAATCCTTATGAAATAATAGGAGTAATGCATAATGAAGCAATTGCATATATTGAAGATAGCTTATCAGCTTTCTATGATGGTACAAGTGTAAATAATGCTGCATTAAGAACATTAATAGCTAATTACTATAGCAATAATGCATATAAAATTGATTCTGCAAGTGGAGTTGGATATAATTCCGATTTTAACTATTTCGATAGTTCATTTGCCCTACTTAATTCTATAAAATCATATGAGTTCGGTAACATTACTTCAATTTCTTTAAGTGATGATGCAATGCAATATGTAAACACTGTCATGTCTTTGATAGAAAATAATGAATCGCCCTCAGCTTTGATTCCAGAAATCTTAGAATTAGAATTAACTATTGATAATCTTGGCATTCCAGAAAATGAAAAATTGATATTGTATTGTGCATCCAGTGTTGCGAGACATAGTTCCGAGTATTGGTACAATCATGAACCATTTGGCACAACTGGAAGTATAGACTATGCATTATGGCAAGAAATTGTTGGTGCAGATTTTACAGGCGCATTAGTAGGAGGAGCTAGAGCAGCAGTAGCAGGTTTAAGTTCTGGAGCGCTAGTATTTGGACCAGGTGGAGTTGTTTTATCAGCAGCGTCTGGTGCCGTGGTTGGCGGCATATGGTCATCATTTGGCGACTTTATGTTAAATGCAATTGTTAATTGGATTTTTTGGACATAATATGAAAAGCACTATAATAATTTTTATCTGGATTTTAACTTGTGTTTACACATATATCTATA
>JAUCCO010000183.1:0-5734 GCA_034676125.1 Bacteroidia bacterium | reverse complement strand
CAGGAATGGGATTAATGGAGGAAGAAGAAACTACAGAATATTAAGTATGAAGCATTGTTTAATTGCGATATTTCTGATACCTATTTACTGCTTTGGTCAAGCAGGTTATAGTTTCAAACAATTTTGGGGAACACCAATAGAACCTTTAGCTAAGATGATCCATAACGGTAAACTAGGACAATTGAATAAATTAGTTAAAACTAAAAGGTTTGATTTGAATTATAAAGAATCCCAATACGGTCATACTTTATTGATGCTCTCTGTAATGAATAATAAAAGAAATGTAGTCGAGATACTTTTAAAAAATGGCGCTGATCCCAATGTGAAAAATAACACATGCCAAACTATTCTTATGTTACATACAGATGGAATAAGCGCAGACTATTGCGACACTGAGATTACACAATTATTAATAAAATATGGTGCAAATATTAATGATACTTGCAATTATATTGATAGTGTGAAATTTATACTTTTTCAACATACTCCATTTATAAAAGCATGCCAAGGGTCATGTGAGGCAAAAATAAAAATTCTTGTTTCAAATGGTGCAAATATTAATCAATGGATAGGTAATGAAGGTAATTGCGCAATAACAAGGGCTTTAATACATGGAAGAATGGACGTGCTAAAATATTTAATCATTGATTTGAAGGCAGAAATACCTCCATTTTGTATAGTTACGCTGAATGGAGACACTTTTAGTATTCTTGGTTTATTACGAAAGAGTTTTTTTTCAATTGGATCGAAAGAGCATAAAATTAAGATGGAAATTGTAAAATATCTAAAAGACAAATATGGATTAGATTATTTTCTGGAGCCACTACCCAAAGGGTTTCATTTAGAGAGAATGAAAAGGGAACATCCGAATGACTTTGATGAGTATATCAAAAAATATTAACCCCCAGTTCACCTTTAGGTTTGCAACTCAATTTAGTTACTATACACTTAGAATATAAATTTGGTATTAATACACCCGTTTCTCGATACAATTGCACCAACGCAATGGCCTTTCAGCAATCACTCGAACCGGCTGAAACTTTCAATTGGAAATAATCAGTCTTCTCGAGTAAGCCTTGGGTTGGCTAAAGTGTGGCGCTTGTATTGAGAGTAGGAGTAGGGTTGAGGAAATCTTTTTTACATTCCACTTCTCGATACAATTGCCCCAACACGAAGGCCATTTAAGCAATCACTCGAACCGGCTGAAACTTTCAATTAGTAATAATCAGCCTGCTCGAGTAAGCCTTGGGTTGGATAAAGCGTGGCGCTTGTATCGAGAGTATGGGTATTGTCGATTATTTAAAATTATGTATGTTTTGATAGAGAAATGATTTTTACTGCCACCGAAACCAGTACCCGTTTTTATATAACCAAAGGTTGGAGTGCAAACAGTGAAACACCATTACAAGAAATAACCTTAGATTATTTAACCATTGTTGAAATACCAAACCAAATTAATTACATTAGCTGGACATCATTAAATAATAACTTAACCATGCTAAGCAATAGCGGTGTAAACATAAACGATAGCCTAAGCGTAAAAGGATACTTAAACGCTTATTACAATGCGCAGTTTAGTTACTTGGCCTACCAGCAAGTAATAAGCAATTGTGCAACTTATGCCGGCAGTTATGTTTTACCACGCAAAGGCACCCAAGCCGATTTTTTAGAGAATGGATATAGGTTCGGTGGTGCGGGCGGACAGGAAAAAGACGATGAAATATTTATTGGAGCCTATACTGCGGAGTACTGGGAATACGATAGCAGGCTGGGTAGAAGATGGAATGTTGACCCGGTTGATAAACCTTGGCAGACAAGATACCATGCGTTTAGTAATAAACCCATTTGGAATATTGATCCCAATGGAGCTAACGATGATAACTATACTATTCATGATGATGGTAAAGTAGATAGAGAAGTTACAGACGACAAAACAGATGATAACTTCAAATATCAAGCTAAAGACGGGAAAACGACAGATTTAGGTACATTTAAGAAGCTAGAGAATGGCTTAATAAATGTGCCAAAGCAGGGCGAGGTTTTTGTTAATCATTCAGACCAGACTTCTCCAGGAAAAGATAGAAACTATGTTGATCCCAAAATATTCGCAGGTATTCTAGGAGCGGGTTTTGAATATAAGAATGAAACAGGTCTTACAATGCAAATTAATCAATTGAATGATAAAGATGGGGGACATAGCGGACACACAGGAAAAGGAGGCTTTGCAGATATAAGATACGCTAACACCAAAGGAGATGTCAATGAGCCTGTATGGACTAATGGACAGAATTTTGATTTAGGAAAAAGTCAGTTGTTGGTTGATAAATTTACAAAGTTTGGATTTAATCAGTCAGGAGGCTTAAGTATATTAACTGAAAATGGAAAAGGTAACGGGCCTGCGTTACGAAATACAAGGTTTGTGAATGGAAATGGTAAGTTTCATCATAAGCACCACATTCATTTACAGCGATATAATTTCAACAATATTAACACCATTACAAACTAAGATGAATTTCAGATACGATAAAATTTTTGTTTGTGGTGTGTTATTCTTGTTTCTTATAAGTTGCTCCGCAAAAAACAATCATGTAAATTTTATAGAACATGGTAAAAGGGATACAATAGCTATAAATGGACATACGATATATGTTGATTCTATCACAGAGCTTCAATACAAAGTATATAAAAACGTTAATCAAATATTTTATGATTCCACAGCAGTAAGGAAAGTAGGAAATACATTAACATTAAATGTAGGGCAAGGTGAAAAACTTGTGTTGAAGGATAGCCTTGCACAGTCTGATAATGTCGATCAAGTGACATATACTTATGTTGGGTTTATAAAGGAGATTCGTTTTTACATTATAATGGCACAGTATTATGAAACGGGAGAGTAT
Source organism: Bacteroidia bacterium (assembly GCA_034676125.1). Classification (GTDB taxonomy): domain Bacteria; phylum Bacteroidota; class Bacteroidia; order UKL13-3; family UKL13-3; genus UBA6183. The sequence continues at coordinate 2,837 of JAUCCO010000183.1, read as the reverse complement.
TTATTAATTAATAGCAATACGGGTGAACAAACAAGAGTTTGGGGTGTGCCTAAATTATCTCCTAATAAAAAATACATAGTATGTTATTCCGATGCAATTGGGTATGATGTTATGCCAAACGGGATACAGATGTGGGCATTAAGCCCAAATGGTAAACTTGACTTAGCATGGGAGTATAATCAATTGAATTGGGCGCCAGAGGATATTGTTTGGGTGAATGATAATAGTATCTATGTGACTAAACGTATTCCTGACTTCCTTTCTCCAACCAACAAAGAAGAAATAAGTTACTGTAGAATGTCTTTCCCATAAGAAAAAAAGTCTGGTATATAGTAAACACGCAACCCCACTAAGACAAAACTTGGTGGGGTTTATTGTTTAGTAAAGAGTTCTATAATTTTAAAAACAATTTCCACCACACCCCAAACAGCAGTAAAAATGATAGCGGCAATAATGAGTTTAGAAAATAGCTTGTGGTTTTTAAACCAATCCATTGTTTTATCAACTTGGTTGCGTTGGTCTTTGTAACCACCTTGCTCAAAAAAAATGCGGCCTTGTCCAGTAATGTCAGCCACTTTTAACTCTTTCCAACCATCAACAGGATAAACGAGTTGTATGTGTCCATCAGCTAAAAGGGTATCAAAACAAGTGTTTAACTCATGGTATGAAAGCCCTCCAGTATTACCTTGAATAACCAGATGTTTAATAGCAACAACATTATTGGCATTATAAAAAATAGCCAGCAAAGTATTGAGTTGTTTACGAAAATCGGCTTTAGTACTGGTCATTAAAACTACGCTACCTTATAAGTTTGTTTAGCTTTAAAACTTCTATTGATGTAAACGCTTTGTTCGTGTTTCGTTAGTTTGAGCTTTTGCAAACCTTAGTCTTCGGTAAATGCTCCCATTTTGCTAAATTTAGCTATTCGAGTTTCAATTAAAGTTTCGTTGTTTATTAGGCTTAATTCGGCTACTAATTTTTGTAACTCTTGCTTTAGCGTAACATACATTTGTTCAATATTATTGTGTGCTCCGCCTAATGGTTCTGGAATTACACCGTCAATTAATTCGTTTTTTAACATATCAATTGCGGTAAGTTTTAATGCATCGGCTGCTTTTTCTTTATGCTCCCAACTGCGCCATAAAATTGTTGAACAGTTTTCTGGAGAAATAACCGAGTACCAAGCATTTTCAAGCATCATTACTTTATCGCCAATACCAATACCTAATGCGCCACCACTTGCTCCTTCGCCAATAATTACACAAATAATAGGTGTTTTAAGTACACTCATTTCTAGTAAGTTTTTTGCAATTGCCTCACCTTGTCCGCGTTCTTCTGCCTCTAACCCGGGCGATGCCCCAGGCGTATCAATTAATGTAATTACAGGATAGTTAAACTTTTCGGCAAGTTTCATTAAACGAAGTGCTTTGCGATAACCTTCAGGGTTAGCCATACCGAAATTACGCAATTGTCGCTGTTTGGTATTACGGCCTTTTTGTTGGCCAATTACCACCACGGTTTGGTCGCCAAGGCGGGCAATTCCGCCTACCATCGCCTTATCATCTTTAACATTACGGTCGCCATGCATTTCAATAAAATCGGTAAACACATGTTCTATGTAATCTAAAGTATAAGGTCGTTCTGGATGACGAGAAATTTGCACCCTTTGCCAGCCATTTAAGTTGGCATAAATATCTTGTTTAGCCTTTTCAATTTTTTCTTCTAACTCAAGTACAGATGCACTTAAATCTAGTTTATTCTTATCGGCTGTTTTTATTATATTCTCCAATTGAAGTGTTAACTCTTCAATTGGTTTTTCAAAATCGAAGTATGCCATAGTTTTAAATAAGGGTGCAAAGTAATAAAGAAATATTTAAAAATGCTGAAGTATGGCTAGTGTTGGGAATTAATGTTTAAAAATAGTTGGTAGTAAATATTTAGCTTAAAATAATTGGTACAGTATTACAGCACATTAAAAGCAAATTGCCTTTTTTTTATATTTTTTTAGCGCAATGACTTGCAATAATAAATTTTAGCCCTACATTTGCACACCCTTTAAGGAATATCTAGTTAAATAGAAAAACCAAAAAGAGATAGTCGGTGTGGTAGTTCAGCTGGTTAGAATACCTGCCTGTCACGCAGGGGGTCGCGGGTTCGAATCCCGTCCGCACCGCAAATTAAAATTTAAAGCATCCAATTTGGATGCTTTTTTTTTGCGCAAAAAATGCTGTTTTGTCCCTCCGCAAAATATCGACTGGTTTTAAAGATAGTATGAAGTTGGGTTGAAATTACAACAAGAAGTTTTCTGGAAATTGGGGTTGAAAAAAAATCAACCCAATAAAAATAACTTTATAACACGCAGTTTCAGTATATCGAAACAAATAGAAACGTAAAGTTGTGGAGAATATCGGATTCGAACCGATCACCTTCCCGAAAAGCCTTTCGGGACGCTCTATCCAAATTCGCTAATCAATTTTTCAATATAAACTTTGCTTTTCTTTTTCTTGATTTCTAATTCTCTGACCATTGCTTCACTTCTGGTATCAAAAGCTTCATTATAAACTAACTCCCAGTCAGTAGCTTTTTTAGTTGATTTATTACGCGAAGTTTTGTGTCGATTTAATCTTTCCGTTAAATCTTGTGTATGGCCAACGTAATATTGATTTATTGCTTTTGAAAAAAGAATATAGACAAAATATTTATCTTCCATATAAGTAGGCGATGTTGAAGCAAGTCCTAAAATAAAAATAGTACCAATTGCTCGGAACCTCTTCTTTTACTATTGTGGAGAATATCGGATTCGAACCGATCACCTTCCCGAAAAGCCTTTCGGGACG
>JAUCCO010000182.1:0-5841 GCA_034676125.1 Bacteroidia bacterium | reverse complement strand
CCCTGTCAGTGTTAACATATAAACAAATTAACTTGATTGTATACTTTAATCAATAGTTTGATGAATGCAAACCTAAAGGTGAACCCAGAACCACTATGCACAAAAAAACTCCACTAGCTGGTAGTGGAGTTTTTATAATATTTAAACTTGGTTAATTGCATGCGCCATGCAAAAGGAGTAGATTGGTTAGATACCGCAGGAGGGTTTTACTTTCTTTTATTCTTGTTTTAAAAAGGCGATAAACCCCTTTTAACCCAAGAAACTTTCTCGTTTACATACATACTTAAGGTGGTTTCATCTGCACTTAAAAAATTGGGAGTTCTTGAACTAGGTTCTAAATATGCTTTCCAAATTATGGGGTCTTCGGCAGTATCATCACCATAAATAAATAAAAAGTACTCCCCGTCATTCCAATATTCAAAAGCTAAAAAAGGGCGGTTTATTTGTTGGTTGTATTCTACTAAATAGCCTCGCAAACGTTGTTGCAGTTCATCAAGGTTTGAAGCGTTAATTTCAACAACGGGACTATCGCCACCAGCCACAAATAGGTACTCTCTTAATGCAAGAGGGAAATGATTGCCATTATTGTATGTTGTTTCTAGTTGCTCTATTTGATTTAATGTAAGTCCTTTGGGCACATAATTATGATAATTCTTAAGCCCTGCCAATCCATTCATATATTTTAATTCCATAGTTTTAATTATTTATAATTTCTTCTATTTTACTAGTTTTAATTGCGTCTTTATGTCCTATAAACTTTAAGTTCACGGTTTTGCCTTCGGCTTTTATTACATCAAGCGCGGCTAAAATGTAACGTTGGCAACTTGCACATGCAAACCTAACCGATTCCATTTCAATTTCAAAATGATTACCCTGGCTGAACTGATTTTCAAAAAAATCGTTCCAGAACTTAACTTCTGTATCAAAAAGACGTGTATCTTTCTCATTAATTACAGCCAATTCCGAGAATAAATCATAAGAGTCCATATTATTAGGCTCATAATAACCAGCAGGATAATTTACAGGATTGGTAGAATTTGAAGGACCGAAAATAGCTCGGTGTCTTCCTTTTTTTCCGGATATAAACGTTTTGTTATTAGTTTGTATTAAGGTATTGTTATTGTAAACCTTTACTTTAGTATACAGTTGATTTGTATTTTGAAATAACTTTTGTAACACTGAAGTATTAACTGATGCTGGGAAATTATTAAATAATTCTGCCAACCTACTTTTAGAAATATTTTGTATAGAAACCCTATCGTTAAAAAAAACTTTTACTACGCCAAAGTCATCGTATTTATTAAGCTTTGCAAGAAAAGTAAGGTAGTGTTTATTAGGAAAATTATGGCTAATTATCTGTTTTACCTTAGCAATATCAGCTGGTTGAAAAACGTGTAAGGCATTTACTTTAGGATATAAGGTTTGTATAAATAAGTCTAACCCATTTTCGTTGTTAATGAATTTTGCTAAAAGTGAACTATCGCTTATTGATTCTCTTAGAAGACCTATTCTTTGTTTTACTGGAACTTTTTCTAGTATCGCCTTTAATTGAGGATAAGTGAAATAATCTACTAGCTCATTTACTAAGTCCAAATCATTAAGAAAAAATAAATCTCTTCTATCTAAACTACCAATATCATATAAACTAGACCAATTATCTAATAAAGCAGAATTGTTTTCAATAAAATCTAAATCACCTTCTCTATTTTTAAAGTCAAGTAAAAAATCAAACTTCTTTGTTTTAGAAAAACCAGCTATCTCAGTGCCTATATTAGGATAAAGGCTAATTAAAATATTAAGTTGACCATCTATATCTGTTAACTCGCTTATGATTCTTTTTACCTCACTAGGCATAGCTGCTGGCAAATTACCTCCAGAAAAATCAACAATACTTTGTGCATTTCTTTGTACTCTTCTTTGCACACTATGTTCAAACGAAAAAGATAAAAGCTCCAGTGCAAAAAGTAGTATGTTGTGCTTCGCGTATTCAGGTGAGTTTGGGTCAAGAGTATCAAAATATGTTGTATAAATACTTAATGTTCCTGCAGTAACTTCAGTAAGTGCGGCTACACCCTGTAACGCCTCAAGAGGTAAAACCTTTGCATAGGGACTTAAACTACCCAACTTTCTTAACTTAGATAAATGCTTGAAATATTTTAACTTAGACAAATTACCTACCCCGGTAAATGTTAAAGCAAGGTCAGTAATCAGCCCGAAAGTTTCTTTAGCGTCACTGTAATCTCCAACATCATCAATATACTTTAAATAAAATATTGGAATTGAGTCTGAAATACCGTCACTATTCAGGACTACTTTACAAGCCGTATCTTGTTGTCCAATACCAAACACTAATATTGGTTGGAAAATTCTGTATGTACCGTAAATACTATCAGAAGAACTTTTAACAGGAATCCCAGTTGTTGGAGAACTACCTGTATAAGTAATTTCTGTTCTAAGTACATTAATTTTATTTTTACTAAACTTAAATTTGAATGAATCTGCAAACCAAGGTCCTATTTTTTCAGAATCGTATGGAATATGAATTGGATCTATTTTAGGGTCATAACTAAACTCTTGTAAAGCGGCATCAGCAACTGTAGTATTAGTGTGATAAATATTAAACTTACTCGACAACCAAAGTTTATAAAGTGTTCTGACAAAAACACCCCTATTACCTGTGCCCTGATCGTCAAATAGCAATGAATCATTTACTTTATCAGTAATTATTTCATAATTTGATTTCTGGTTGCTTGAAGGACTTTCAGCCTCAAGAAATGCAAATAAAGCATCAATTTGTGACCTGTCTACAACAGCGTTATTTAAGAAGTAAAACGAATCAATAATTTTACTAACCATCAACTCTTCGTTAAACTTTTTAAACCATGCAGTAGAAAGCCATGCGTTTCCATTTACGTATGTAATCAAAAAATCTATTTTCTGTAAAAAGCTGAGTTCAGCCAACTCGTGAGCAGGAAAAATATAATAGAACCATTCTAACAAGCTCTCTTTTGTTATTCTTGAATATTCTCCTTCTTGTCCTTTGAGCCATACTTTAAACTCAAAAAGAGGGATTCGCATTTCTGAAAAAGTGTCCTCTTTATAAAAGTTATGATAACTAGGGTCATAATTCCCATTTGGTGAGGAAAATCGTTGGGATAAGTTTAAGTGCCTGTCAAATACATTTTTTAAGCCTAACGTTACCAATAAACTTTGAAATGCGGTATTTTCCGACAGTTGCTTAAAAACCAAAGCCACGTCCATTAATTCTTGAACTTTTCGGTTGTCAAAATCAAACAACTGACCGTTGAAATAGTATTTTTTTTCTAAAATAAACTTGATGTAATTGGAAATCTGGGAAGGAATAGCTTTAACGACTTGTTGTGTATTTGTTGCATATTCTATCGTCCTATCATCTAAGTTACCTAATAAAGAATTAAGTATATAGCCGTATGTTATTGTATATTTTACTTCTTCATTACTTCCTAATGTGTATGTTAAATGTTTAGTACAGAAATAAACTTTAGTATCCGCTTTAATATCGTTGTATCTCAAATCTACCCAATACCTGCCAGGTAAAGCGTATGGTGTTGTCCCACCAGATTGCCCCTTTATCACATTTGTATTGTACGTGTAAAATGACTTGGTTGGAAAATAGCCTGAAAAACTATTGTCTTTAACACTGAATAATGCAATATAGTAGGTAGGATTATTTAACAGATCGTATTGAGCAAATTGAGCAACGCGACCATCATCATGAAAAAAAACTAAATTCTCATCTTCTGGGTCAAATATTTCAGAATTTGTAAGTTTGTTAATTGGAATAATAAATCCATCGTATAGAACAAGGGCATCCATTTATATTTCTCTTTTAAAGGTTAAAACATTTTGACTGTAACTTTCAGGCTCAACAACAGAAGAATACTTTGAGGTAAAGTATACCGAATAATCTAGTGAAAATAAAAGAATTGGTGTTGATGGTTGCTTTAAAACCAATTCACCATTTTCATTTTCTCCAATAATACAAAGACTATACTTATTGTATCTTATACCGTTTGATAACAATGGATAATCATGCTGATTGACCATATTTAGTTTAGGATTTATCAGAGGTGAGACCAGCCCTAACAAACTATCATATTCAGTTGAAGTTATTCCTAAAACAATACCACTAGGCAATTTATTATCATTACTTTTTAATAATACACCACGAATTGTTTTACCATTATCATAAAACAACTTTGTTTGAAAATCTAAATAACTTTGTTTATGTAACTCTGTATTTTCACTCATGCTTTGAGGTATAGGTACACTAGTTTTAATTTCTGAAGTTATACTTGGGGACAAGCTGGCTGGATTATTTTTGATATTATTTGCCTCTGTAGTAAAAGTAACCCTTTTGAGAGTACCAAGGGAAACATCCTTATATTTAACCTCATCATTTATAACCAAAATATTGCAAGAAGCTAGTCCGATTACCTCACTCGATCTAAATATTGGTAAGCATTGATTATTTATTAGTTTCGTTACGTTAAATGCATTATTAACATTACTTGGAAATGATGTAGGTGTAACTCCAATACTAAATAAATCATCTCGATTGTTAATGAGTTCAAAAGCATTTACTTGTTGGTTTTGAGCATTGGTTGTTGTTTCGGAAATATATTTATACAACACCCCATTGTAAACCATACTAAGCACGCTACATATGGGTTGCTTGCTGCCATTGCTGCCTGTGGCCAGTGTGCTTAACTCTATTATTTGTGTTAAACCGGCCTCGTAATCGGCATGCGTGGGGTCGTTAACTAATGTTTTTGCAGTACCAAAATTATTTTTTTCTGCATTATCGTAACCACCGCAACCCACATACATGCGGGTGCTTTTGTTGTTATCGGTTAATAGTTTTGCATATAACTTATAACTGCTGTTGCTATGGTTTTGTGCAGCATTTAGTATTAATAATGGCCAACCTTGTGTACCATAACCATAAGCTGCCAAAGTATTGGCGGCTGAACCGTAGTACAAATTATTGGTAGTGCTACCTATGGTATAATTGCCATAAAAATTATAACTGCGCTGCCTATCGGATTGTATGTATATGTACCAGTTATTTTTAGTAGTAAATTTACTTGTTATTAAGCTAAAAATATTATCGCCTGTTTCTGTTCTTAGGTTACCTTGTGCATCAATGCTCGAAACCGATAAGCCTTGTTGTTGGGCTGCACCATATATGGCTGCCACATCAATAAACTGAAATATTTGTTCGCGTGTTACTTTTTGTGCAAATGCCCCACCACTTACGTTGGCTAAATCTATGCTATTGGTGGCCTTTCGTGCAAAGTCCATATTAAAATCAAAAGCAAGTTCGCTGGCCGGTAATTCGTAATCGCCATAATCAAGCACTACATCAATGCCACAAGTATCGTCTATAAACAAACCAATGCTTTCGCCAGCTTGCACCAAGGGTAACTCGTATGCTTGCTCAGGTGGTTCGCTGCTATCGGTTACTTTAAAAAATGCAGAGGAGAGTTTTTTACTGCCTTCCCAACCTGTAGCACCAACACTAAAATAACCCAATTGGTCTGCGGTAAAAATTACCTCACCCGAGTTACCATAAAGTGATATAAAATCTGCTTGTACTTTATTTATTAAGTCGGCTCCGGTTTGAATTACTTTTCCATCATCAAAAAAGCTACTCAACTGTAAGCCTCTGTATATAATGTATTTTATAGGTAAACCTTGTAAAGGTTGCTCTGCAGGTTTTAGCACCACATTTACCACGTTTTCTACTTCTGCACCACCGGCATCTATTTGTGGTGTTATAAGCACGTGCCCTTTACAAAT
>JAUCCO010000181.1:0-5842 GCA_034676125.1 Bacteroidia bacterium | reverse complement strand
TATTTGTTCAAAATGTGCCAATCCTTTATTGGTTACATCTACCTGTTTTTGTATTTTTTGTATAATAATATCTTGGGTAATCATTTCTTGGTTTGATGTGTAGTTGATATTACTTCTTTCACACCATTTTTTAAGTGAATCAAACGATGGAATGATTAACGCAGACGGAAATTTATGCCCTTCGCCAATTACCATTACTTGTTCAATATAAGTAGATTCTTTTAAGTGATTTTCTATTAGTTGAGGTGCTATAAACTTCCCTCCTGAGGTTTTAAATATTTCTTTTTTTCTATCGGTAATTTTTAAAAATTCACCATCCACCATTTCACCAATATCACCTGTATGAAACCAACCATCTTCTATGTTTTTTGCTGTTTCGGTAGGGTTGTTATAATACCCCAACATTACATTCGGACCTTTAACTAAAATCTCACCATCATCACCAAATTTAACTTGTACATCTTTAATAACTTTACCTACCGTTCCAAATCTAATAGAATCTGGTTGAAGACTATTTACAGCAATAACTGGTGAGGTTTCTGTTAAACCATAACCTTCGAGTACCATAAGTTTGGCTGCACAAAAAACACGTGCCAACCTAGGCTGCAAAGCCGCTCCACCACTTACTATTACTTGAATATTTCCGCCTAAAGCTTCTCGCCATTTACTAAATACTAGTTTGTTTGCTATGCTTAATTGCAACTCGTACCACCAACCATTTGAGCCATTAAGTTCGTACTTTAAACCCAAATTAAGCGCCCAAAAAAACATTGATTTTTTAATACCCTTTTGTTCGTGTCCTTTAGCTACAATTTTCTCGTAAACCTTTTCTAATAATCTAGGTACAGTAGCAAAACTATGCGGTTTAACCTCCTTTAAATTATCGGCTATTTTATCCATGCTTTCGGCATAATAAATAGATAAACCTTGATAAATATATACTACCGTAAGCATACGTTCAAAAACATGGTTTAACGGTAAAAAACTAAGTACTTTCCAAGTAGATTGAAATGGTGCTACATACTTATTTGCAATTGCATTACTTAATAAATTATTGTGCGAAATCATCACACCTTTTGGGTTTCCTGTAGTACCAGATGTATATATAATAGTTGCTAAATCAAATGTATCAATACTGGCTTTAATGTCTTCAATTTGTTGTTGGTTATTGCAACTTTTACCTTTATAGTATAAACTTTCTAAAGTTGTGCATCCGGGTGTCTCATCAAAAGTAATTATATCAATTAAACTTGGTACTTTAGCCTTAATTTCGTTTACTTTATTATATAAATCTACACCATCAACAAATACATATTTTACACCTGCATCATTTAAAATATAAGCTAAATCGGTGTTGCTAATAGTTGGATAAATAGGAACATTAATTCCACCTGCTTGCATAATACCAAAGTTGGCAATAATCCACTCTGGCCTATTGGGTGCAATGATGCTTATTTTATCTCCTTTTTTAAGCCCAATATCAAAAAGGGCGTAACTTATACTGTTGGCATCATTTAGTACTTCATCAGCACTAAAACTCTTCCAATTACCATTAACTTTGTACGATAACATGTTTGGCTTGTTATACAATTTTGTATAACGGGGCAGCAGATCAAATAAGCGTGTAGGTTCCATAATAAAATATATTTAAAATTTATTATGCATGCATAATAATAAATACTAAATTAGTACAATGAAACTAGAAAGTCAAGTAAACGAACAATTAAAAATTTCGATGCCAATAATTATGGCTCCAATGTTTTTAGTATCAAACAAACAAATGGTGGTTGAAGCCATTAATAGCGGCATTGTTGGCTGTTTTCCAAGTTTAAATTACAGACAAGATGGTGAACTTGAAAATATATTAACTGACCTTAATCAGATAGTTAAAAATACCAAAAAAGGCAATTTTGGTGTGAATTTAATTGTTCAACAAAGTAATCCATTGTTTAAAAAACATCTAAAAATTTGTGTTGACTATAAGGTGCCGTTTTACATAACTTCGCTTGGCAACCCAAAAGTTGTAATTGATGCAGCACATCAATATGGTGCAAAAGTGTATTGTGATGTTACCAATACTGCCCATGCCCAAAAATGTTTTGATGCGGGTTGTGATGGATTTATTGCGGTAGGTCAAGGAGCTGGAGGCCACGCTGGACCAAACCCATTGCATGTGTTGATACCTGCGTTAAAACAACAATTTAAACACATGCCTGTAATAGCTGCTGGTGGCATTACCAATGGCTCCGCCTTACTTGCAATGCAAATATTAGGTGCAGATGGCGTTTCGATAGGAACTCGATTTATAAACAGTACCGAATGCCAAGTAAATGATGCTTATAAAAATGCCATCATTGATGCTAAAATGGATGATATTGTAATGACCGAAAAATTATCGGGAACACCATGTACCATAATAAATACAGATGCTGCTAAAAAAATGGGTTATAGACAAAATTGGCTTCAACGGTTTTTAAGTAAAAACAAACAATCAAAAAAATGGTATAAAATGTTGGTACAAATTCAAGGATTAAAACGTTTGGAAAAATCGGTATTGCCAAACAATTACCAAACACTTTGGTGTGCAGGAAAATCGGTTGAATTAATTAACGACATTAAACCTTGTGCGCAAATTATTGATGATATAAAAAATGAATATGACCGCGCATTAAATGATGTGAAGGTTCCAATATAGACACACTTGGAGCGGACTGCACTCGGATGATTTATGAGAAAGACACCGTTGTAAAATGTGGGCAATATTATCTCGAGTTTAAAACGAATATTTAGACTGTGTTGCTGGACGTGAGGAATTGGATGAACATTCAAAACAGATTGAGGAAACCATTTTAATCGCAACTACTAACAAACAACTTTTCAACTCTATGGTTCAAATAAATAACATTGTAGAGAATTTGAATCTAAGCGAGTTTCCACATATTGATTAGAAAAGCACCAATGACCCCGAATAATACTGTTGCCAACATATAGGGATTAAACGCAGCTTTTTTTTCAATGTACAATTTAACCCTGTGTTGACAGTAACCACCTTAGCCTATTGCAAAAAGGTCTTCAAACCAATTAAAATAAACCTGCTCCCCTTTTATCATTTAAAGCAATTTTTAACAACAGCTTTTATTAGTGTATTATTTTTGGGCTAGAGGATTATAGTGCATATAGATAAGTGTGCAAAAATGCCAAATTATTATAATCTTAAATCCACGACTTTATTAAGCACCATGCAAAAACACTTCAGCTGGCAGACTAAAATAATTTTTCAGCTTCTGAGCCATTTTTAACGTAATCTCACGCTTGCCAGAAAGAATAGCAGAAACATGCCCTTTACTTCCAATAATTGGCTCAAGATCCTTTGCTTTCATTCCTTTTTCCTTCATTTTGTATTTTATAACTTCCAATACATCTAGTTCTGGCAATTGATAATGTTTGTCGTCAAAATCTTTAACTAGCACTAACAATAAGTCTAACTCATCTCTTTCGGGTGTGTTAGGTGCGGCATGAAATATATCCATCATGCGAATTGAAGCGCTGTTATAATCGTCTTCTGTTTTTAATACTTTCCAATTCATAGTTTCACTTTTTATCTGTTAAAATCGCGGTGTCGAATGACACAGTTTGAACATCAATTTTATCATATTCTTTATGTGTGCCAAACCATATTACATACGAAGCTTCTTGTAAGAAATTTATTGAAATTACTAATCTAAAATCATTGCCCTTAATATTAAAAACAACTCTATTATTATTCACAATACTAGCATTACCATAAACCTTCTTAAGTTGATTGAAATTAGTAAACTTATGCCTTGTAAATTCAGTATACCAAATCATTAGCTGTGTTTCTGCCATTGGGTACTTTTTGATATAGTAAAGAATTGTTTTCTTGACAAGAACTTTCACAAAGCAAAAATAAACAAATGTTTTCAAATTGCAAACTAAATTTTCGAGGAGATTTCGAGTAAAGGAACATCTGCTAGCATAGAATTAAACCCAGCTTTTCTTCAAAATGTACCATTTTGCAAATGTGTTGAAATAAGCCACATAAGCCTGTTACAAAAAGGTTTTCAAACCAATTAAAATAAACCTTCTCCCCTTTCACTAATTAAACCAATTTTAAACACCAGTTTTTTAAGTAACAATTATTGATATATTTGATTTTAAATATGTGTGATGATAGCGCATATAAATGAGTTATAGACAACCTTAAAGACAACATTATGCTACATGACGACAATTACTACATTGACTCTTTCTTAAAAAGTGCAAACATGTTGAATCTTATCTATGACAACGTCCAACATTTAACAACTCTAGGATTCCAATACCCGTTAAGAGATGAGCAACATACACGTTTTGAAAATACTATTAAGCTAATGCAATATGAAGGTCTAATTAGCCTAACTACTGACAGTAGTACCAGCCTTCATCTTCGAATCTTTGAACTGACTAAAGAAGGAATTCTTGCAAAGAAGAAAGGTTGGTATGTTTACAAAAAAGAGAAAGAAGACCTTGCTGACCTTCCTCGTCAACTTGCAATATCCACACTTGCAGCGAACAAAACTCAAATGGTATATGCGCTAATTACTGGCTTTGCAATTTGCATCGCGACATACTTTAGTTATCAAACAAATCAACAGACAAAGGACGCGTTAATCCTTCAGAAAGAATCTATTCATATTCAGTTTAATCAACTTCATAAAGAACTTCATGACAGTTCTTGTAGATTTAGTATCTATAGAAAAAGCAAAATGAATTTTCATAATGACTCTTTTTCTTCCCATAAGAGAAAAACGTCTCAACAAATAAGGCTGGCTATAACACTTAATGTTTAAATCAATTCTTTCTTCAAACTACAATTTAACCCTGTGTAGAAATAAGCCATATAAGCTCGCTACAAAAAGGTTATCAAACTAATTAAAATAAACCTTCTCCCCTTTCACTCATTAAACCAATTTTAAACAACAACTTTTTAAGTGAAAAAATTTAATATATTTGATTTAAATATGCGTGATGATAACCAGAAATGATCAAGCTATTGTTGATGTTTTTTGAGATTATAAAGCATATAAATGAGTTATGACTCATTTTAAGAAACAAGTATAAAATAAAATATTCATCTAAAAATTAATAATATTACGACATGAAAGGTTGGACAATCGCGGCTATTTTTATTGTTTTTTTCGGAGTTTACGCACACCTTGATTACGCGTGGGGGACTAAAATTATCCAAAAAAACAAAATGCAGTTAGTTATTGCAAAAAAAGACTGGAGCCTCGCGAAACCTTGGACATGGTTTGTTCAACCTATAAATAAAGTTGTCTGGTTGAAACAGTATTTTGTATTAACAAATCCATATGTGGTTGCTGACATAGTATACATTGAAAAAGGCGGAGCCTATAAAGAGTTGAGTATTGTTATAAATTTAAAAGATAAGACTATGACCTTTGAGGATGCCAGAGAGGTTGTTGCTTCTGGACCATGGAATAAAAAATTTAAATGGGTAAAGGCACCACAAGGAATATATAAGGATCTGATAGAATTTATGTTACAGAGTGCAGATAAGGCAAAATAACTGCATCATACTTGTTTCGGAATTTAACTATCCTTTATAAGTTTTCTGTGTTCCTAGGTCGCGAAAAGAAAACGAGCATAAAAGCTACCAAAAGCTATTGCCTTAATTTCGTAGTATTTAATCTTTGTGTATCGGTTGTTTTCTTATCTTAGCATGACAATTAAACCCTTCGCAATCGCCAACAGCGTCAAGCGAGGGAACGTCAGGTTGTGAAAAAATTCACTTTTTGATTTTATTGAATTGAAAAACGGC
>JAUCCO010000180.1:0-5845 GCA_034676125.1 Bacteroidia bacterium | reverse complement strand
ATATTTGTATTTCTATCATAAACATTAGTTTTTGTATAGGCTGTTGTTGTATTTAAATTTTGCCAAGTTGTACTACCCGCATCTTTATAAATCCAACTTTCAACTTCGTGTTTCCAATCTACCTGTAACGAAACAATGTCTCCTTTGCAAACAGAGGGTTGTTTAGCAAAAGGCGTAATACTATTATTATTACCAGGTGTATTTGGTAAAACGGTAATATTAATACTAGCCGAAGAATCAACTAAACAAGAATTGCTATAATTTACCAAAGCCTTAAACGACCTTTTTAATAAGGTGTCTGAGTTAAGTGTAACACTAGCGCTATAATTCTGTGTTAAAAATCTATAAGCATTCCAAGTACTATTATTATCACTATATAGCCATGTTAATATGCTAGTTCCAGTTAACATATTCAAATTAAATTGACTACCAGAACAAACGTTACTATTATTTGTAGATATATGAATATTATTGTTGCTTCTGTATAAAGCCGGTGTTATGGTAATATCTGTAGCAGCGGTAGTATCATTAGGACAAATTTGAGAAGAAATAAGTGCCCGATAAGATCTTATTGTAGGTGTTGATACACTAACCGTTTGAAAAATGTGGTATTGGTCGGAATAATTGTATGCGCCAGTATCCAAGAATATCCAATTACCCGTGTGGTTATCTCTATAAATCCAATGTTTTACAGCAATTCCTACTTGCATTTTCACCGTACTTTCAGAACACACAGATGTGCTAATAGTATTTGGCGAAATATTATTAAACCCACATTGTGCCAATAATTGCTGCCTACCTAGCAATAACATAAACAGCAGCAAAAAAATTACAGGCAAAGTATTCCTCGAGTAAAAAGATGTTTTCATAAGTAGTAAATAAAGTGGCCAAATATATTGGTTTTATTCGTAAATTTTATACTAAAATGAATGTGGTTATTTATTAAGTAAATTATAAACAAGCCATTACAAGAAATAGGTAAATGATAAAAAAATCGAAGTAGGATGTACCATGTTTCGCAAAAAAATAATTTTAGCGAACAATATAACACGTTATTAGTTGTCAAAATATACACAACAATTACGCTCATTACATGCTACATGCTTGGTTCATTAAACTTTAAACAGCTTCGAACTTATTATTTTTTTCACCTTAAATTAATTAACATCAACATCATACCAAACAGGGTATTAAAAAGAGTTTTACTTAATGGTATTTAATTTATATTAGCTGTAACATTAATTATGGCAACAATTCAATTTTTTGGTGCAGCTAGAGTGGTAACTGGAAGCAAACACCTCATAACAACAGCAAGTGGTAAAAAACTACTTTTAGATTGCGGATTATTTCAAGGACAATTAGATAACCGTGATGAAATGAACCGAGATTTTGGTTTCGAACCACACGAGATCGATTATGTTATTCTTTCTCATGCACACATTGATCATAGCGGACTTTTACCCCGATTAATTAAGCTAGGTTTTAGAGGTATTATATTCGCTACTCCTGCTACAATATCATTGTGTGAAATAATGTTGTTAGACTCAGCCCACATACAAACCGAGGATTTAAAACACATTAATAAAAGACGTGCAAAGCGTGATGAAGATATTATTGAAGCACTTTATGATGTTTTAGATGTAGAAAAAACATTAGATTTAATGGTGCCAGTAGAGTATGATGAAACCATTACAATTGATAAAGATATTCAATTAACCTTTACAGATGCTGGCCATTTATTAGGTAGTGCAGTAGTTAATGTAGATGTAAATTGCCAAAAAGGACGTAAAACCAAAATTACATTTACAGGCGATATTGGCCGGTTTAACGACCAAATTTTACGCTCTCCACAACCATTTAGGCAATGCGATATATTGATTTGTGAAAGCACTTATGGCAACCGTTTGCACCCTAAAACAAATGATATAGAAACTCAATTATTAAATGTAATTAAAAAAACTTGTGTTGAACAAAGAGGCAAATTAATTATACCTGCTTTTAGTGTAGACAGAACACAAGATTTAGTTTACATGCTTGATAAGTTTGCAAATGCGGGATTGTTACCAAAAATAAAAGTATTTGTTGATAGTCCGCTTTCTGTTAAAGCTACAGGTGTTATTAAAAAACATGACGAGTGTTACAACGAAAGTTTTTTGGCATACATGCGTATTGATGCAGACCCTTTTGGATTTAAAAATTTAACTTATGTAAGTGATGTTAATCAATCAAAAGCAATAAACGATTTAAAAGAACCTTGTATTATCATATCTGCATCTGGCATGGCCGAAGCTGGCCGAATAAAACACCACATTGCAAATAATATTCAAAGTCCTAAAAACACCATTTTAATGGTAGGTTATTGCACCCCCGAAAGTCTTGGAGGAAGGTTAAAAGCAGGCGCAACAGAGGTTAAAATTTTTGGCGAAATGTATAAAGTAATAGCCGATGTGGTAAGTATGGATTACTTTAGTGCACATGCTGATTACAGTGAAATTATTAAGTTTTTAAGCAATCAAAAACCAAGCAAAGTTCAACAAGTGTTTTTAGTGCATGGCGAATTAGAAGCACAAGAATCGCTTAAAACAAAATTGCACGATATTGGTTATAAAAATATTGAAATCCCTAGAATGAAAGAAACTTTTAATATTGGGCATTGTTAATTTGCCGAATACAATTTACTTACCCTCTGCTACCTTATTGTTGTAAAATTATTACATGAAAGAACACAAACGCAACATTTTATTTTTAGTACTTGGTTCGTTTTTTATTGCCAATGCTATTATTGCAGAATTTGTTGGTGTAAAAATATTTTCGGTTGAACAAACCTTAGGCATTGCACCTTTTAAATTAAATTTATTAGGAGATGTGTATTCGTTTAACATGACCGCTGGAGTGTTACTTTGGCCAATGGTGTTTGTTATGACAGATATTATAAACGAGTACTTTGGCAAAAAGGGTGTTAAGCTATTTTCTTACATTGCGGCAGCGCTAATCACATATTCTTTTGTAGCAGTTTATGCCACTATACACACCACTCCTGCCGACTTTTGGATTACTAAAGAAACCCCACAAGGAAGCTTAAATATGCAATTGGCTTTTAGTAGTATTTTTGGTCAAGGCCTATGGATAATTGCAGGTTCGTTAATTGCATTTTTAGTAGGCCAAGTGGTTGATGTGTATACTTTTCATTTTATAAAAACCAAAACAGGCAACAAAGCCCTTTGGTTGCGCAGCACTGGTTCTACAGTGGTCTCGCAGTTTATTGATAGTTTTGTAGTATTAATAATTGCATTTTATATTGGTGGTAATTGGCCCTTAAAATTGGTACTTGCAGTTGGTGTAGTAAATTACATCTACAAGTTTATTGTAGCCATTGCACTAACCCCGTTGCTTTATGTTGTGCATGCAATAATTGATAAATACTTGGGTAAAGATTTAGCCGAACAAATGATGGCTGAAGCTGCTCAAGAATAGTATATTATAATTGGCATTGTAAATAACCAAATGCTTTTAAAATGGTATTGTTTAATCTATTCCCTAAAAATATTTTTAGTTTTACTATCTTGCGCCACTTTTAAAAAATACATTAATGGAAATTAACAACAATGCTTTTTACGCTGGAGGCGTAAAATTAACTGATGTGGCACAAGAGTTTGGCACACCTGTTTATGTTTATAATGCTGATAAAATTGTATCACAATATAAACGTTTAAAAAACGCATTTAGTCCCATTGATATTAAGATAAAATATGCATGCAAAGCATTAAACAACACTGCTGTTTTAAAACTTTTAAAAAACGAAGGTAGTGGTTTAGATACCGTATCAATTAACGAAGTTAAACTTGGTTTACGCGCTGGTTTCGAGCCTGACCAAATTATATTTACACCAAACTGTGTAGGTATTGACGAGATTAAAGAAGCAGTAGAATTAGGTGTGCATATTAATATTGATAACATCAGTATTTTAGAACAATTTGGTGCAATTTATGGCAACACCGTTCCTTGCTGCGTGCGTTTAAACCCGCACATTATGGCTGGTGGAAACAGCAAAATAAGTACTGGCCATATTGATAGTAAGTTTGGAATAAGTATTTACCAATTACGCCATGTGGTGCGTGTTGTAAAATCAAACAACATGTTGGTTACTGGCTTGCACATGCATACCGGTAGCGATATTTTAGATTCGGGAGTTTTTCTTCAAGGTGCCGAAATTTTATTTGATTGTGCTAAAGATTTTGCCGACCTAACTTTTATTGATTTTGGCAGCGGATTTAAAGTTGCCTACAAAGATGGCGATGTAACTACCGACATTGAAGAGCTTGGACAAGTACTTGGCAATAGGTTTTTAGAATTTTGCAAAGAGTATGGTCGCGAGTTAGAATTGTGGTTTGAGCCAGGCAAATTTTTGGTAAGCGAAGCAGGTTATTTTTTAGTAAAATCAAACGTAATTAAACAAACCACTGCAACTGTATTTGTTGGTGTAGATAGTGGCTTAAATCATCTAATTAGGCCAATGTTATACGACTCGTACCACGAGATTGTAAACATTAGCAATCCAAGTGGCAAACAACGCATTTATACCATTGTAGGTAATATTTGCGAAACAGATACCTTTGGCTGGGACCGTAAACTTAACGAGGTTCACGAAGGCGATATTTTATGTTTTAAAAATGCCGGAGCTTATGGTATCACAATGGCCAGTAATTACAATGCACGTTTAAAACCAGCCGAAGTACTTATTTACCAAGGCAAAACACACCTCATTCGCCAACGCGAAACCATGGAAAACCTCACACAAAACGAAGTAGAATTTATCTTATAACACAAAAAGCCATCTCAACACAGGTGGCTTTTTTTTATTAGGGCGTTTCCTTTTCCTTCCGCACAATTCCATCACACAAGGCCGGGCTATTACTGCAAGTCCGCGCTCGTTCCTCTCTGTGGGCTTTCCGTGCTATCCCTAACGCAAAATATAACTCCAACATTAAACTTATATCAACAAAAAAAGGTTGCCCATTTAGAGCAACCTTTTTTAGTTAAATTATTTAAATCAAACCAACTAGTCTTTCATAAAGCGAATTACTTTATTGATAGTGGTTGATTGTACTTTTACAAAGTATAATCCTTTAGAAAGGTCGCTCACGTTTACATTCACATCATTTGTGTTGGTAAACATTTGCTCCTTCACTTTTTTACCATCTAATCCATAAACCGTAACATTTAATACTTCGTTTAAAGGTGCATTAAATAGTACATTTAATTGGCTTGTTGCAGGGTTAGGATAAACAGTTAACTCAACAGTACTTACTTTATCAAAAGCTACCGAAACAACTTTTGAATTAGCTGAAGCTCCGTTGTAATCAACACTTACTAAACGATAGTAAACAACTGAAGTTACGGTGCCATCAACTGTTTTATCCATAAATTGATAATTAGAAGCAGTATTGTTTGCTTTTACTTTACCAATTGCTTCAAAGTTTTTATTGTCGTATGAACGTTCAATTGTAAAATGAGAAGCATTAATTTCTGATGCAGTATTCCATCTTACAGCAACACCATCAGTAATTCTAGCAGCAGTAAAATTAGTTAATTTAACAGGTAACGGATTTAAAGCATCAGTACCAGTAATAACCATTTCGTTATAAAATAAATACTGTGCACTTAACATATTATTAATGGTATCTACAGTACTGTTAGTGGCTAAACTCCAAACATCATAAGGATCTTGTGTAATAACAGCAATTTCACTCTTGCTATTCATTGTACCAATCCATGCATCTTTATAATTTACACGAGCAGTATAATCATAATATCCAATTGTCATTGCAATATCTACATACCAATT
>JAUCCO010000179.1:0-5866 GCA_034676125.1 Bacteroidia bacterium | reverse complement strand
CCTTATAACAATAATCACGCTGCACAAGGTTTACATATTTATGAAAAAAGATCGTATCTGTAGGTAAATTATCGCAAATTTTACTGAATGAGTTTATTGAATCATAAAAGAAACTTGATTGATATTTACTAATACCACTATCCCAGTTTTGGTAATTAGTAAAGGTAATTATTGGATCGTAAATTAATATATCGTTTTCTTGTAAATCAACTTTTAACAGAATAGTTTTAGCCAAATTACTACTGTTACTTATTGCACCACAAATATCTTTTAAGTAAGTATAATAAGAGTAACTGTGCACATCAACATCTACCTCCATATCAACCAAAAAAGTATCTGTAGTTTCTTTAAAAAACACAGGAATAGTTTCGTCATCGCGCATTTTATAAATTAAGTAAGTAAACCCAATTTTATGAACTCGTTTTTCCCATTGTAGTAATACATAACTATCGGCAACTACTGTAACACGAATATTTTTGGTACCAGGTATTGTTGATACAAATATTGGCACAGCACCACTGGTATCACTCCAACTATGTATGGTAGTATCAACATTATTGATGGTTTTAATTTGATAATAATAAGTTGAATAACATGTAACAGAGGCATCCAAATAATTGGTAACTGCTGATGGGGTTGAATTAATCAACTCAAATGTATTTCCCATTGCTGGATTATTGCGCCATATTTCATATTTTTTAATAACTGCAAATCCTTCGTAAGGAGTCCAAGTTATTTTTACACCATTTACTTCAGCTTTTGCAGTTACATCTACTGTAGTGTGTTTTATTGCAGTATCGCTAATATTGCCACATACATCTGTTGTTAATACCGCATAACTATAGGTATTAATAAGCGTGTTTACATATTGATGGTTGTAGGTAGTATCGTTAGCAACAAACACATCAAGCCAACTTAAAGGTGCATTATTACGGTAGTTGTATAACAACCTATATTTATAAAAATCAATATCATTATACTTATCAAACTCAAACCAAGTATTGGTATTATTTAGTACTGTAGCTCTAAATAATTTTGGGGCTTCTGGTGCAATCGTATCATCCAATACTTTAATAAAATCTTTTTTAACAATAGAATCAATGCAACCATTAATATCTGTTGCAGTTAACATAACCGCATACTTACCTGCATGAGGATATAGTTTTTGTAATGGACCAAAATCGGTATAAATATCTTGATTGTTAAACAACCATTTCCATTTAAATATTTTTGATGGATTAGGAGTTATATTGGTAAAATTAACGGTAGTATTAAAACAAACCACTTCCTTATCTGCTATAAAATTTGGTTCGGGAAGCGGGTTTACCACAATAGCACCAATGGTATCAAACCCAAATGCGCAAGTACCATTGCTATCAACCAAAGTTAACCTTGGATAAAACACACCGGCTTGCAGATAGGTATGTTTAAAATTACCAACAAGTGTGGTATCAATAACACCATCACCCAAATCCCAAATAAAATATTTAGCATTAGGCGAGGTAGAAATAAATTCAGTTTGGTGAGGCACACATCCAATTGGAGACATAAAATTAAATGTACCAACTGGTCCACCCAAAAACAAATACTCCTTTATGCTTATCGAATCTTTGCATCCTAACTCATCAACAACAGTAAGAGCTACATCATATTTACCTGGTTTGTTAAAAGTAATGGTAGGGTTTTTTAAACTGCTATTAATGTTACCTATACGCCAGTTCCAAAAAGCAATTGGAACAGTGCCCGCTTTACTTGTATCAAACAAATTAATAGGCACTATTGGCTGGTAACAAGACCGCGAACGAGGTGCTGCATAAAATGCTGCTTCGGGTTTTTTATTTACAATATGCAATAAGGTATCTTTGGTTTGCGAGCAACCAATAGAATCAATAACGGTTAACGAAAGTTTAATGAGGGTGTCTTGGTAAAAAAACACCCTAGAAAATACCCTTCCAGTATAATTTGCACCTGCAATTTTCCACCTATAAATTGCTGGTAATATTGCATTGTTTGATGAAGTATCTGCTACTGCAATAATTGTTTGCGAACCACAATTAATATTTCTAGTTACCGTAAACCTAGGCATTGGGTAAGTAGGCAATACTTTTTGGGTTGATGAGAACTCACATCCAATAGAATCTTTTATGGTTAACCTTACCTCAAACCCATTTTTTTGTGGTTTGCTTGGGTCGCGGTAAATATTTGTATCACTTAAAATACTATCTGCAAATGTAACTAAAGAATCAGTTGTCGACCAAACCCACCTGCGCTCTTTCACGGGCAAATTTGTTATGGAGCTATCTGCGGCAATAACTTGTAATGGAATACACCCTAAAGCAGGCAATAATACTAATTTAGCAGTGCCTTCAGAAACAAAAACCGAAGAATCTTTAGTTAAGTCGTAAATACAATCTTCCATATCAGTAATCTTCAATTTTAAATAATACCATCCTCCCTTTTTTAAAGTATAACTTGCTGAATCTCCCGAGGTGGTATCTTTAGGACTAAACTCCCAATCAATATTTTTAAGTGCTGCACTTAAATCGGTAAGCACGGTTTTATTTTTCATTGTTAATTTAAGCGGTGCACAACCTATAGAGTCGCTTAATGTAAAATCTAATGCAGGTGAATCAGGTATAAAAACTTCAATCTCGGCAGTATCTGGACAATCATAAAAAGTATCAACCACAATTAGCTTTACTTTAAACCTTCCAACAGAATCGTATAGGTGCAAAGGATTTGCTAAAGTTGATGTATCGCCATCACCAAAATCCCACAAAAAAGTATTTTTACCTTTTGATAAGCTTCCTTTTAACCTTACCGTATCTCTACAAAAAGTATCTAAACGTATAATTTTTGCTTTTGCTGGGTGCACATCTATATAGTTAATTTTTTGGAGTATAGATTCACATCCATTATACTTGATGATAACTTTAACTGTGTACCAACCAGTGTCTTTTACGTTCATTGAAGGATTGCGCTGCTTAGACTGATCATTCTTCCAATACCATTGGTATTCTAATCCAGATAATCCGCTATTTTCTTTTAGGGTAAGTTTTATTGGGTTGATGGTTGAATAGCAACCTACTCTTTTATCTGCATCAAAATCAAAGTTAAGAAAATCACCAACGTAAACGGTATCATAATCTTCAACAATACATCCTTGTTTAGTTATGGCTTTTAACTTTATTGGGTACTTTCCAGGTTTGTTAAATGAGATTAAAAAACTTGCACCAGTGCTTAAAATGCTATCCCGTAAACTCCATTCGTAACTTGTAAACTCACTAGGATTTTTAAGTCGAAGCCATGTAGTATATGGCGAACAACCCTTTTTTTTATGTTGACCATCAATAACGGCAGTAACATTTGAGAATTGAAGAATGGTATCTGCATAACTCGTGCATCCATTAATATCAGTTACGGTAAGTTCAACATGATTACCCGCAAACGCACTAAAAGTAGCACTTGCATTTTGTTGGGTTGAGCTTTGTCCATTACCAAAATTCCAACTATAACTTAATCCAACTCCTGTTGATAGGTTAACAAAAGCTAGCGTATCGGGTAACTTACATATTAGTGTTGGTGCATAACTAAACGCTGCTTTAGGGCTTTTATTAATGGTAATTACTTTCACAATTGAATCTGAACAATTGCCACGAGTACTCACTAATTTTAATTGATGTATTCCTGGTTCAAAATTAATAAACGGATCTTTTTGACTGCTAACAGTACTGCCATCTAATACCCATTTGTATGTTATATCAAGATTATTAGGTACAGTTTGATTGGTAAACTTTAACGGAAAATCGCTGCACAACTGCTTAGTTGGACTCTCAAAGTCGGCTTGAATATTATTAATAATTACGGCATCAGGTTTGGTTAAACTTACTTCGCAACCATTAGGTGCTTTTACTTTTAATGTTACACTAATTGCACCTGTAACATTAAAATTAAACATGGGGTTTTGTAGGTTTGATGTGTGGCCAGTACTTGTGCTCCACTCATAAATATAATTTGGATTGCCAGGTGTAATAGTTGAAGTAAATGTACTTACCGATGGTGATTTACATGGCCGATTGTTAGATACCGTAAAATCTACAATATGCGGTTGGCTAATAACAACAGAGGCATTAACTAACTTATTACCCGAACATCCATTTGCATCAGTTACTGTTAACAACACATTTTTAGCGCCAGTAGTTATATAATTATGTGAAGGGTTTTGTTGGTTGCTGATATTGCCATCACCAAAATCCCATAACCATTTTGTAATAGCAGAACTACCAGCAGTTGATGTATTTGTAAATTGTGTTATTAATGGTGTGCAACCAGTAGTTTTATTAACTGTAAAATTTGCAATGGGTGATGCAAATACGGTAATAAACGCTGATTGAATTTTAATATCGGTGCCTAAAGCGTTTGTTACCCTTAAACTAACCTCATAGGTGCCTGGAACAACATAGGTTGCTGAAGGGTTTTTGATAGAGGAGCTATTGCCATTACCAAAACTCCATGAATAAGTTGTTGGTAAACCAGTTGAAATATCAGTGAATTGAACATTAAGCGGACTACAACCCGAAGTAAGGTTGGCAGTGAAGTTGGCTAATGGTTGAGCAGATAAACCACTAAAGTACAACACCAAGATTGTCAATATCAATAATTTAAGAAATTTCATAAGTTTGGTTATTCGAATTTAAATATAAATCCGCTAAAAAACTAAACTTATTAATAAACAATTAGTTGTATCCACAACGGAAGGTGGAAATTAGCTCAATTATTTAAAAACCAATACGCTGTATAACCAGTAAAATAGGACTTTTTGAAAAGTAAAGTACTAACTATTAAATATATTAACAGCAATAAAATGCAATAAAAAAAACTATTTAAAATTGTTTTTAATCTCTGTATTCGCAAGAAATAAGTTCCAGAGAACAGTTTGTAAAAAATTGCTACTTTATAAAATGAGTTACATTCAATCAAACAAAACCATAGACTAACTATCTTGTAATTGTTGTTTCTATTTTTCGGGTTAAGTCGTGGCGCTTTTGGGTAAGGTGCATTTGCACTTGTATGTGCATATCAATTTGCTCGTTGTTGCCTTCTTTTTCAAGTTTTTCTATCTCCTCAATATTCTCTTTCATCAACTTTTCTATGTGTTTTACTTTAAGCCTTAACAATGCAGAGTCTACATCTTCTTTAAAATTA
This sequence comes from Bacteroidia bacterium, assembly GCA_034676125.1. Taxonomy (GTDB): domain Bacteria; phylum Bacteroidota; class Bacteroidia; order UKL13-3; family UKL13-3; genus UBA6183. Next base: position 661 of record JAUCCO010000179.1, on the reverse strand, counting down.
TAACCAGCAGGTTCAATATACACATCGTGTTTCTTTTCCCAATTTGGACTCACCTCATTATCGCGCGACATAATATCGGCAACAAAAGCAGTAACCACTGGATCCTCGTGACGCGTAAAATAATTTAACTGCAATGCATTATCCGTAATTTGTTGGTGTATAGTTGTTATAATTTGTGCTGCAATTGGATGAACAATCTCAATTTCTTCGTTAGCAATTTCGTGCAAAATAAATACGGCAACCGAAGCGTAATCTTCGTTGTAAGGTTTATCGCCATAACTTAATAAAACCCTAATCAAATCTTTTTCTTGAGAATCGTGCAATTGTAAGTCTTGCACCGAATCTAAAAATTGTTCTTGTTCGCTATTGGTTTCTAATGGAATGGCAATGTCAACATGTGCTTGTTTTTTAGCATGGCTTCTTATTAACCTATTGGTTTCGTTAATTAATAACTGCTCATCAATATTTAAATTTTTTGCCGTTTCGCGAATAAAAGTGCTGCGCTTAAATGCATCTGGTATTTTACTAATGCTGCTTACAATATCTTTAATTAATTCGGCACGTTTAACAGGATCGTTTCCTGCATCGCCAGCTAGTAACGATGCTTTAAAAAGTATAAAGTCTTGCTTTTCGTTTTCTAAAAACTCAGCAAATGCAGCAG